>CAYWGN010000174.1:0-11474 GCA_964457495.1 uncultured Desulfobacula sp. | reverse complement strand
GCTTGCCCTGGCCTGTGCCATCCTTCATGAACCCCCCATCCTCTTTCTGGATGAACCTACAAGCGGCGTTGACCCCATCAGCAGGCGACGATTCTGGGATATGATTTATAGTATGGCAGACCAGGGAATTACCATCTTTGTGACCACACACTATATGGAAGAAGCAGAATATTGTGATCGAATTGCCTTGATTTATAAAGGCCGAATGATTGCCATGGGCACTCCAATTGAATTAAAAACCCGCAACATGCACGACGCCATTCTGGATCTTCGGTGTGACAATCCCCAGGAAATGGTGCAAACCCTGGCTCAGCTTCCCGGAGTAAAGGATGCCTCTCTTTTTGGCGCAGGTCTACATGTGTTTACCATGGACGCCACCCAGGCCCGGCAACAGATCTGCAAAAAACTTGAAAATCTTGGAATAACTCAATATAAGATTGAAAAAGTCCTGCCGGGAATGGAAGATGTCTTCATTTCACTGATCGAAGAAGATGACATTAAAAACCATACTCTTCTGCAAAAACAAAAAAAGGTCCAGCCATGAAACTCCAACGTCTTTTAGCTGTAGCCAGAAAGGAGTTCCTTCATGTATTCAGGGACTGGCGCAGCCTGTATCTGTCTCTTGCCATCCCTATCATCTTGATCATGCTGTTTGGATATGCCCTGACCCTGGATTTAAAAAAAGTACCCACCGTGGTCTGGGACCAGTCGAAAAGCCCGGAAAGCCGGGATCTTTTAAGTCTGTTTTCAGGATCTCCCTATTTTTCCATGGTTGGCTATTACGACACATACGCAGCACTGCAACTGGATCTGGAAAGGGGAAAAGCCATGGTTGCCATTGTTGTACCATCGGATTTTGCCCGAAAAATAAATGCCGGGAAACAGACCTCCATCCAGATTATTGGGGATGGCAGCGATGCCAATACATCCCGTCTTGCCATGGGATATGCGACAACCATTGGTATGATATATTCATCTTCCATCACAACAAAAAAAATGCAGCTCCTGGGAAAGCCGGCCCTTGCTCAACCCGTGGAAATGGTTACCCGATCCTGGTACAACCCGGATTTACGGAGCCAGAATGTGATCATACCCGGTATCATTGCCATTGTTATGGTGGTGATTGCAGCCATGCTCACCAGCGTTACCATTGCCAGGGAATGGGAAACCGGAACCATGGAGCAGCTCATCAGCACGCCTTTAAAAGGCCCTGAACTCATCTTTGGAAAAGTCATCCCTTATTTTGTGATCGGCATGGCAGATGTGGCTATTGCCGTTACCATGGGTAAATGGCTGTTCCATGTACCCATTGTCGGGAATGCAGGCCTGCTTTTTGCCATGGCTGCAATTTTTCTAACGGGTGCCTTGTTCTGGGGAATGACCCTGAGTATCGTGTTGAAATCACAGGTTCTGGCCAACCAGATCGCCATTGTTTCAGGCTATCTTCCCACCCTGATATTAAGCGGATTTGTCTTTGCCATTGAAAATATGCCGTTTCCCATACAGTGCATCACCTATATTGTACCGGCCCGCTATTTTATTGCCATCCTCCGGGGGATCTATCTTAAAGGGATCGGGCTTGAAATTCTCTGGCTGGATGCAATTCTGCTTTCCATTTATGCCATTATCATGATCATCCTTGCGAATCGGAAATTTAATTTTAAACTGGAATAACCATGATCCACCGCTTAAAACAGATGCTCATCAAAGAATTTTTACAGATGCTGCGTGATCCGCGCATGCGGATTATGATTTTTGGAATGCCCGTGATCCAGCTGGTGGTGATGGCCTTTGCCCTGACAACAGATGTCAACAACATCCGTACAGCAGTGCTGGACATGGATAAAACCCCCGCATCCAGGGAATTGATAAGCGATTTTACAGCCGGCAGCTATTTTGAAATTATCCAGGTTCTGGTGTCTGAAAAGGAAATTGCCCCCGTGCTGGACCAGGCCATAGTCAGAGCAGTCATCCATATCCCATCAGGATTTGAAAAAACCATTGCCGCCGGTTCAACGGCCAGGGTCCAGGTACTGACAGACGGCACAGACAGCAACTCCACAGCCATTGTCCAGGGGTATGCCGCCCAGATTATCCAGCAATATTCGAACAAAAAATTATTAGAACGCATTGAAAAACAGGGCATCAAAAACATACGGGCGCAGGTGGACACCATAAGCCGTGCCTGGTTTAATGCGAACCAGGAAAGCAAATACTATTTTGTTCCCTCCCTGATTGCTGTGATGCTGTTTATTTTCAGCCTGCTGCTAACAAGCATTGGTATCGTCAAAGAAAAGGAAATCGGAACTATTGAACAAGTTATGGTAACACCTATCCGAAAAATAGAATTTATCCTGGGCAAGACCATCCCCTATATTGTCACGGGTTATATTTCCATGACCATCATGCTCATCGTGGCATTTGCTGTTTTCGATATCCAGGTTAAAGGAAGTATTTTATTATTTTATCTGCTTTCAGGACTCTATTTGTTTGGAAACATGGGGATCGCCCTGATCATCAGCGCCAGTGCATCAACCCAGCAACAGGCCATGCTCACCAGCTTTTTGGTTTTAATGCCCTGTGTCATGCTTTCAGGATTCATGTTTCCCATTAAAAACATGCCGGATCTGGTACAGTATGCCACATGGCTGAATCCCATGCGATGGTACCTTGAAATTTTAAGGGGAATCGTCATGAAGGGGGTGGGCATAAAGGTCTTATGGCCGGCGATCGCATCCCAGACTGCCCTGGCAGTGGCGTTCATCAGTCTTGCATGGGCCAGGTTCAGCAAAACCCTGTCATAAGAAGAGTATTGATTTTAATGTTTATAAAATAAAAGGCAATACTAATGATTAATTCATTGTCAGACCCCTGAACCAGTTTTAACAATACTTTCTTTCTTTCGTGATTTACCAAGAATAGTTTAACCTAAACCCTATGGATAAAAAAATGAAACCCAAAATATCAGAAAAGAACGGGCTGTCGCGAAGAACATTTTTGAAATGCACCGGCACCATTGTTTTTGCCGTGGGAAGCAGTGGCTATCTGTTGAGTGGATGTGGGACAAAAGAAGATGGATCAGGAATAGCGGTCTCAGATGGATACCTTGTGGTTGATGTTGAAAAATGCCAGGGATGTATCAGCTGCATGCTGGCCTGTTCCCTTGTTCACGAAGGGGCACAGAGTCCTTCTCTTTCCAGGATACAAATCCTTCAGGATTCATTTGGAAAATTCCCGGATGACCTGACCATTGAGCAATGCAGGCAATGTGAATCACCCGCCTGCGTGGAGGCCTGCCTTGAAGATGCCCTTACTGCCAATGCTGAATTCGGACATGTGCGCATGGTGGATAAAGAAAAATGCACTGGCTGCGGCAATTGTTTTAAAGCCTGCCCCCAAACCCCGGCTAGACTTTTGGTTATGGAAGATGAAACCTTTAACCAGGAATTTAAGAGCCTAAAATGCGATCTTTGCGCCAATGCCCCCCATCACTGGGATGAAAAAGGCGGCGGGCCGGATGGCAAACAGGCCTGCGTGGAAGTCTGCCCGACAGGTGCCATTGCCTTTACCAGAAAGCTCCCGGCCCAGGAAGGAAAATCAGGATATAAAGTCAACCTCAGGGACAAAAACTGGGCAAAATTAGGCTATTGAAACTCTTGAGACAAATTATGGGTAAAATTCACACGGCCAGATACCTGAAGGATTATGTATGAACGGATATGCAGGCAATATTTTAAGCATTAATCTGAGTACCCGAAGCATTACCACCATCCCAACTAAAAAATATGAGCAATGGGTGGGTGGGCACGGGATGGGATCTGCACTGTTTTTTGATATGGTCAAAGACAAAACCATTGACGGGTTTAATCCTGAAAATGTCATAACCCTTATGAGTTCACCCTTATGTGGCACACTGGCACCCTCGGGAGCGGCCAGAACAGAAATTCAAGGCATTGGTGTCCAGTCCCTTCCCATTGGCTGGTTTACACGGAGTAATTTTGGCGGACGGTTTTCAGCCATGCTCAAATATGCCGGCTGGGATGGTATTGCGATCCAGGGCCAGGCAGACAGCCGGGTGTGGATAGATATTCGAAATAACGATGTTAAAATAAGGGAATGCGACGATTTGGGCCTGTGGGGAACCGACACCTGGGAATGCCAGAAAACCATCTGGAAGGATGTGGCCGGAGACGGGGTTTACGGAGACTGGATCAAGGTGAATGAAAAAGGGGATATGACTACACAGCGCCCTGCGGTCCTGGCCATTGGCCCGGCAGGCGAAAACTTAAGCCGCATGGCCTGCCTGATCCATGATGCAGGCAATGGTGCCGGCCAGGGCGGTTTTGGTGCGGTATTCGGGAAAAAAGGTCTTAAAGCCATAAGCGTCATCGGTACTGGCAGTGTCAAAGTGAACGATCCAAAAGCCTTGATGAAATCCAGGCTATGGCTGAAAGACAACTATCAATTTGATCTGAAAAACCTGAAATTTCATACCTTTGTTATGGGGTTTCAAAGTCCGCCCGTACCCATGACCCTGTTCAGGTCTGGAAAGCCCAGGATCGGACAAAGGCCACAGGCATGTGTGGGATGCACTGCCGGGTGCCGGGGCCGGTACGAAGATGGTATTGGAAACGAAGCCATCTGCTTTACATCCTTATTTTATTACCTGGGCAATACCCTTTTAATCCAGCGCCAGGCTGCTGATCTCATCAACCGATACGGTTTAAACGCTGCAGAGATGTTTGTGGGAGAGCTTTATTTAAAAAAACTTCAAGGCATGGGCATTATCGGAAAAGGAAAAGAAATTGACTGCCCCCTGGATTTTGAACAATACGGGGAGCTGGCATTTGCTGAGCAACTGGTTAAATCTATTTCCTTTCGCAATGACGGCAAGGGCAATCCCCACCCCTTTGGTGATATCCTAGCAGAAGGTTTTGTACGGGCCGCTGAAAAATGGGGCCGCCTGGAAGGAGAAGAGTCTGATCTCAAAACAGGCCTTCTTAAGTTCCCTTTTTGGGGACTTCCCAAGCACAAACTGGAGAGATCCCAGCTTGACTGGGGCTACGGCACAATATTAAGTGACCGGGACATTAATGAGCATTGCTTTGACATGCTAAGGGCATTCCCAACATATTATAAACAGTTTGGCAAACGCTTACCCCCTTCCAAGGACGTTGTCAAAACCATCACAGACAAGATGGAGCCCTTCCAGGGGGATTTGAAAATGCTCGATTTCAGCACTGAAAACATGTACTCGGACCATATGATCAAGCTGGTTAGCTGGCACAGGTATTATACCCGGTTCTGGAAACAGTCGACCCAGTTATGCGATTTCCGCTGGCCTGATTTCCTCAACCTTTACGGGCCGAAGAATGCAGGTGCCACCGGTATAGCCGAACAAAGATTTTTCAATGATGTAACCGGCAAAAAATTTTCGTTTCTGGATGGCATCAACCTGGGTAAAAAGATCTGGAATCTGGACAATGCCATCTGGGCCCTCCAGGGAAGGCACCGGGATATGGTCAGGTTTGCAGATTACATTTATACGAATCCCGGCACAACACCCAGCGGATACCCTGAATATATGCCAGGCGTAAAAAATGGAAAGTGGGATTATGTGATTACATCTGGAAGACATTTTGACCCGGATAAATTTGAAGATTTCAAAACCCGCTTTTACCGGTTCCAGGGATGGGATGAAAAAACGGGTTGTCCAACAAGGGAAACACTTGAATCCATTGGACTTGATAATGTAGCAGATGAGCTTGAAAAGAATGGAAAAATATAGAAGTAGGAAATAAAAAAAATCGGAACCTGTTTGCTGCAAACCTGGATAAACTATTGCTGAAAACAATTGGTTCCTGAGCCAAATGACAACTATAAACCTATTTATAGACTGTAGCGTTAATCCTCAGATAAAGGTGGGGTATGGGGCTTTTCTTGTGATCAAAGAGAAAAAACCGTGCCTTGAAACCTTAAAGGGCCGGGTATTGGTCAGAAAATTTGATGATACAAGCTCCACAAAACTTGAGATACAAACCTTGCTATGGGCATTAAACACTATTCAAACCCCTGGGGAGCGGATAATAGTGTTTACTGATTCACAAAATATTGTGGGGTTAAAGGCCAGACGAAACCGATTTGAGCAAAATGAATATCGCTCAAGAAACAATCAACACATAAATCATTATTTGCTTTACCAGTCTTTTTTTGATTTGATTGATCATCTGGAGTGCAATTTTATAAAGGTGAAGGGTCATAAGCAATCTCATCAAAAAAATGAAATTGATCAATATTTTTCCTTAGTGGATAAGGCATCTCGAAAGGCCTTAAGGCAGTATCTGAAATGAACTATTCATGGTAGGATTTTATTTTCCAACTATTACAAATAAGTGGGAGACAATATCGCCGGAAAGCGTTGGCATTAACCTTCAAAAAAAGTTAGAAAAAAACAGCATTTTTTAATTTTTGTTTTCCCTAAATTAAGGAGGAATAAAATGGAAAAGGATCAAGAAGTCTATGTAGCCTTGCAAAAACATTTAGACAGACAGGCAGTAGGATTCCCGGCAACAAAATCGGGCGCAGAAATCAGGGTATTAAAACATATTTTTTCCCCTGAAGAAGCGAAAATTGCAACTTGCTTGAATTTCAAACTTGAACCTCTTGAAACTATTTATAAAAAAGCAGAAAGCATAGTTGATTCTCTAAATGAACTTTCTAACATACTGGATGCTATTGAAAAAAAAGGAGGGATTGAGTCCAAGGTAAAAAACGACAGGAAATATTATTGCAATGCCCCGCTCATTGTAGGGATGTATGAATTCCAGCTTGATAAACTGACACCTGAGTTCATTAAAGATTTTGATAAATATACTTCAGACAAAAAATTTGGTATTGAATTTTTAAGCACTGAACTGCCTCAGATGCGCACTATACCCATCGCCAAAAGTATTACCATAAAAAATATTGTCAGTACGTTTGATGAAGCAGCCGTGCTATTAAAAGAATCAAATGGTGCTTTTGCGATTTGTGAATGTATCTGCCGTAAGAAAAAAGGACTACAGGGAAAGACCTGTAAGGTTACCGATCGAGATGAAACCTGCCTTGCAATAGGAGACTTTGCCAAGACAGCGATCCGGATTGGCACGGGAAGAGGCATTGACCTGGATGAGGCTATATCAATTCTTGAAAAAAACCAGAAAGAGGGTTTGGTTCTTCAGCCATCCAATACAGAAGAGGTCGATTTTATCTGCTCCTGCTGTGGCTGCTGCTGTGGCATGCTTCAGATGCATAAAGGCTTACCAAAACCAGTTGATTTCTGGGCATCAAATTTTTATGCAGCGGTTGATACCAGCATATGCGATGGCTGCGGGAATTGTGAAAAAAGATGCCAGGTGGGTGCGGTAAAGCTGTCAGAAAAGACAGAACTTGCAGTCATTGATCTGAACCGCTGTATCGGGTGTGGACTCTGTGTCGCTGTCTGTCCTCAAAAAGCATTAATGTTACATAAAAAAACATCAGAAACCAAGCCTCCTCCAACACGGGAAGATTTGTATGATATTATTATGGCCAAAAAGAAAGGCAAACTTGGAAAACTGAAAGTGACAGGAAAACTGATGATGGATGCTGTAACAACGGGGCAAACCCATTTGCTTAGATAGATGTGAAGGATTTTATGGGCCGGCAGATATCGGGAAAGCCATCGGGCGATCAAGGCAGACAGTAGACTCCTATCTGATCGATCTTCGCGCTGCAACCCGGATGGTCTCGACATCAAGATATTCCGCATGAACTGCCTTAGCATCCCCAGGACAGGATCACAAAAAGATTGGGGTTAGATCAAAAGACAATCTATAACCATTTAGGAGAAATGCCAGCACTGGCATTTCTCCTAAATGGCGATTTATCCATGGGATTTACTGTTGGATCAGTGGCGCAAAAGCACTGCTGAAAGAATAGCTGATAATTTTTTATGGTTTGAGTTTGACAAGATTCTCATTTTTTCTCAAGACAAAGGCTGACCAGTTTTTATCATCAGCCTGCCAGGCCGTTTCAAACCCTTTGTTTGAAAATTGCTCGATCAGGTCTTGTTTCTCCCATTCTCTGACCCCTGAAAGGATCGCAATTCCATTCTCTTTCAAATTTGATTGAATCATTCCGGACAATGATTTTAATGTGGGAAAGCGTAAATTTGCACAAATAAGATCATAGGTATTTTTGCTCTCCGGCATAAAGTCAGCCAGCACCTCTATGTTCTGTTCCAGATGATTATGAACAATATTTTTCCGGGCTTCATAGACAGATACCGGGTCAATTTCAAAAGCTTTACATGCAAAGGCCCCTGCTCTGCACAACGCCAGGGCAAGCACACCGGAACCGGTTCCGATATCGGCACCCATTCTTTTTTTTTGGTCAGCAAACAGTTGGAGTTCAAAAAAACAATAATCAATGGCCTGGAGACAAAGCTGGGTGGTGGGGTGATTGCCAGACCCGAATGAAATCCCATGTTCAATGACAATTTCAATGTCGTCAGAATTTTTGGAGCCGCTCTCAACACCAGAAGGGATGAGAACAAAATGATTGGACATTCGGACCGGTCTTAAAAAATTTTTTTCAATATAGGTTGAACCAAAATGATATTGATAACACAATTGCTGGTCATCAATACAGTTTTTCAATAAAGCTCTGGCAGCCCGGGAAGAAAGACCGAATTTTGATTTAAGTTCCCGGAAATACGCCTGGGGCGTCATTTTATCAAGTGATTCAAAAACAACAGCTAAAACAGCATCACGATCTGGTTGTATCATTGGCTCTTGATCACAAATCGTCATAACTTTCTTTTTTTAACAAGGTCTCATGCCAGCAGGCAAATTCAAACATTCCCCGGATTTTTTCATTCTCATTGACCACCCCAGGCACATTGCCTTTTTTAAGAATCTGCTTTTGACCCCGTTTACCCATGGCATCAAAAGTAACTAAGAACTTGTTTTTTGTCAACAGAAGTATCAAAAAGTAAGGATATCCTTATGAAACCAGTACTGTATTTGATTCCTGTTTTGATTGTATCGGTATTTTTTTTGATTCGCTGTGAATTGCTTGGAAACCAGCGACAGGTATATTTTATCAAACCTTTTTCAACACTTCTTGTTATTTTAACAGCCCTGTTGTCCATGGGTGATCCCTCTTGGCATACCTCATACACCCTGGGGGTCTTAACAGGGTTGGTCTTTTCCCTGGGCGGAGATATTGCCCTGATGATCCCGGATAATAAAAAGACCTTCAGGATAGGACTGGTCCTCTTTCTTCTGGCCCACATCGCCTACGCTGTCGTATTTACAATGGTGGGGCGTTTTTCCGGGGTTTCTCTTATTTCAGGACTGGTTTTGCTGCTGTCCGGTCTGGGAATCTATAGGCTGATTCAGGACGGCCTGGGCCCCATGAAAGTCCCGGTCATTGCCTATATCCTGATTATCTCAGTGATGACCATCCAGGCTACCGGCGTATTTGCAAATCCTGGGATTATGGGGTTTCATGCATCAATGATCCTTAGCGGTGCAGTGTTGTTTTATATTTCAGATGTGATTCTGGCCGTCAACCGGTTCTGGCGGCCATGGAAATACAATCGCATCAGCCTGGGCTTCTACTACGGCGGCCAGATGCTCATTGCCCTGTCAGCCGGTTATTTTATACCGGGGATTTGAAAAAAGTGAATTTCATGATGTCATGGATGTTCGTGAATCCGTTAATAAGCTTCCAAAATTTGTGTGGTATAGGGTGGAAGATAGGAACGATGGTATGCGTAACATAATTGAACTGTTGATAAATGTCGTTATTTGAGACAGGCAAATAGTGACTTTTATTGTATTTCTATGATTCGCCTGCTATATTTCGAAGTCAAACATCGCTGGGTGTGATAAAAAAACATAAAAGGAATAATTAGAGCTATGCGCATTTACCATGGAAAAATAATATCTTTGGACAAAGACAACACTGTTTATAATTATCTTGTCGAAGATAAAGGACGTATTGTCTATTTGGGAAATTCTCTACCCCTAGAATACAAAAAAATGGAACATGTAAAAAATGATTCCCCAGTGGAACTAGGGAATCGTGCTTTGCTGCCCTCTTTTGGGGATGGACACATGCATTTCTCAAACTGGGCGCTGATTGCTGTCTCTTATTTTGATGTGAGAGAAGCAAAAGACATTGGAGAAATCCAGGAAATTATCCAAAAATACATGACAAGAAATAAAAAAATAAAAGCGATTATCGCCTTTGGAGTGTCTAAACATAGTGTTAAAGAAAAACGCTTGATTGAAAGACAGGAACTGGATGAGGTATGCCCTGATGTGCCATTGATCATAATCTGTTACGATGGGCACTCAGCCGTTTGTAATACAAAAATGTTGGAGAAGTTTCCTGACAAGATCAAAAATTTGCGAGGGTTTCAAGAGGATAAAGGCCATTTGTTTAATGAAGCATTTCCGGCAGGGGCTGATTATGCCACATCACTGGTTTCCCCACTTGACCTTGTAAAAAGTATAGTTAAAAGTTTTGACCTGTTGGCAGAAAAAGGAATTGGATTAATTCACGCAACAGAAGGGATCGGGTTTCCCAAAGATCTTGATATTACGCTGGTGAGTTTGATTGCCAAAGCTCTGGCAAATAAAAATCAATTTCAAACACGATTATTTTTTCAAACCATGGAAGTTGAAAAGGTCCTAAAACGCAAACTGCCCCGTATTGGCGGATGTTTTGCCACAGCTCTTGATGGGTGTTTGGGTGCATGTGATGCTGCATTGCATGAGCCATACAATAATGACCCGGATAATAAAGGCATTTTTTTCCAAAGCGAAGAAGAAGTGTTTGAATTTACAAAAAAGGCTAATCGTGCTGGTTTGCAGATTGAAATGCATGCCATTGGGGATGCAGCAGTTTCCCGGGCAGTAAAAGCAATTGAAACAGCACTGATAGACTATCCTCGAGACGATCATCGGCATACGATTATTCATGCTTGTCTGATTCTTCCTGATGATTTAAAAAAAATAGCCAAATTAGAAATTGGGATAACGCTTCAACCGGGATTTCTTATCAGCCCCTTAGAACCCGTGGAATATTTAAATGAAATCCTTGGTCCCCGTGTCAAAGAAAGCTCTCCCTTGCAATCTATTTTGAATGCCGGAATACATCTCAGCGGCGGGTCAGATGCACCAGTAACCCATCCTGATCCAATCGAGGGAATCTATGGAGCCTGCAATCATCCTTATGATCCGGATCAATCTATTTCGATTATTGATGCTTTAAAAATGTATACATACGAAGTGGCCTGGACATCTTTTGATGAAAAAGAACGCGGGAGCTTAGAAAAAGGAAAAATTGCAGATATGGTAATTTTAAACCAGGATCCCTTAAAACTTACACCCAAAGAGCTTCGTTCCTTAAAGGTGGAAAAATTATTTTTAAACGGAAAAGAA
>CAYWGN010000173.1:0-11491 GCA_964457495.1 uncultured Desulfobacula sp. | reverse complement strand
AAATGTCTTCGGGGCGAATACCCATATTTTCATCGGTTTTGCTGGGTTTATGTGCGGGTATTATTTCAATGTCATTTTTTATAATGATCATATTTCCGTTTTGCATAGAGATAGGGTGAATGTTTTTCATTCCGACAAAAGAAGCGGTAAATTTAGAATTTGGCCTTTCAAAAATTGATACGATTTCACCTTGCTGCATAATGCTGCCGTTTTTTATAATCGCACCTCTGTTGGCAAGGTATAATACATCAGAAAAATTATGAGATACCATTATCATCGTGATTTTCAGGTCATCATGGATTTTTTTTAAAAGTTGTTTGGCTTCTTCATGGAAAATTGGATCCAAAGCAGATAATGGTTCGTCCAAAAGAAGTACTATGGGATTAAAAATCAGGGATCTTGCAAGGGCAACTCGCTGTTTTTCACCGCCGCTTAAATTTTTTGGACTTCTTTTGGTAATTTTTTCTAACCCTAATGTGGTGACAAGGGAATCAAATCTTTTTTGTGCAGTCTGTTTGGGGATCTTGTGATATGGAACACCATAAAAAATATTTTGTGTAACATCCAGATGAGGGAAGAGTGCAAAATCCTGGTACACTATGGCAAGGTTTCGTTTTTCAACGGCAAGGGTTGTGATATCATTATTTTCAAGAATCAGATTTCCACTTGAAAACGGAATAAGCCCCATTATTCCTTCCAGCAGAACAGATTTTCCTGATCCAGTGGGACCAATAATTGAAAAGAAATCATTTTTTTGAATATCAAGATTGATATCCTTAAGTGCAAAGGAAGGCAATGTTAAATTGATATTTTTTAGATGAATCATCGTCTTATTAACACTATTGGTTAATTGACCTTGAAAGCATTCGCAAAATAACGAACAAAATAAATGAAATAATAATCAACCAGACAGCTATGGGCTGTGAATATTTTAGTCCATAGGCTGTAAATCTTTCATAGATCATAACAGGAGCTGTCATTGGATGATAGGCAACGATGACAACCGCTCCGAATTCACTGATGGCGCGGGCTGTACACATAATGATCCCCAATATCATGTGTCGCCAGGTTAAGGGAAAGGTAATACGCATAAATGTTGTAAACGCTCCGGCACCAAGGGTACGGGAGGCATTTTCAAGCCGAATAGGAACACTTTCAAAGCCGGCCTTTACCGTGTTGACATAAAATGGTAGTCCGACAAAAAGCAAAACACAAACAATACCGGTCTTTGTGCCCATGATTTGAATTCCAACGTCAGACAAAAACCTTCCAATGGGATGATTTCTTCCAGCAAGGCTGAGAATAGCAATACCCACAACAGGATGAGGGATCATGATCGGTAGATCTATGATCCCTTCTATTATTCTTTTTCCAATGATGTTTTTCCTGGCCAGAAGATAAGCAAGGGGTGTGCCCATTGCAAACGAAAGAAGTCCTGCGAAAAAAGAAAGGCTGATTGATCTTGCGATGGCATTCACAACATCCTTGTCTCGAATTGTCTCGATCAGCATTTCAACAGATGGTTGAAATGTCATTTTGATCAGCGGCAATGTCAGAAGAAGGATCAAGGGCAGGCTGATAAACATGAACAGCCAGCTTAAGGGTTCGATCCGTTTCATTTTGTTTAGTTTTTTACTTCCACCAAAGATTTTATTTCAGATGGAAGATTGTCTGCCATTTCCTGAGAGGGAAGCCAGCAGGGTATAAATGGTGGCTGACCCATTTCTTTTAAGGTTTTTAAGCCGTGCTCAGGGGAAAGAAGAAAACTTAAGAAGGCCTTTGCGGCTTCAGGGTTGGGCGCATCCTTGATCATGGTAATCCCATAGGTGCAGGATTGTCCTTGTTTTATAATCCAGGTGTTTGGCTTTTTACCGGTAACTTTAACCTGCGCCTGTTTGTAAAAGTCGTCATATTTGTAATTGCCAAGATTAATATGGTCATCAAGCTTTACATAGTTGAGGCCATGCTGAATAGCAACAGACATATACTCCCAGGCATAATCCATATTTCCGGTTTTTAGCAGATTGACCAGTTCAACCGATTTCGGCCGGATATTTTTTTGGGGACGATTGTCAATGAGTTTTTGATACAGACCGTTAATGTTATAAAATTTTTCTGCCAGCTGCAACACCATAATACTCCGGTATCCGCAGGGATCAAGGTTTGGATCGGAGTGGCCCCAGACGACTTCTTTTTTTTGTAGTATATCATACCAGTTCTTATCAGTGATTTGATCGGCATATCTGCTTTGGTCAGTATAACAAAGGACAAGCTGATTTGTTGCAAACCGAACATTCCAATTGGCAAAATCGGGTATCAGGTTGTTATCAATGACTTTATAATCTGCTGATGCCATGATGTCAGCTGGTTTGCCAACCTCTGAAATAAGGCGAGCCATTTTGGTGCTGCCTCCGGCTTCTCTTTGCACGTCAACGTCAGGATATGTGGCTTCAAATGCCTTTTCAATTTTTGCAAATGGTACTGTTAAACTTCCTGCATGAAAAATAGCCAGCTTGCCTTTAGGCCCTGCCTGGACAGGAAAGGGAAGGGCAGCTGCTATTAGTCCAATTAAAATAGCGGTCAGAATGCCAACCCTTATTTTCATTATTTTCTTATACATTTTTTACATCTCCATTAATTATTAAAAAAAAGCGGACAACCAAAGAGGAGTTATGTCTATAACAGTGCTTTGTCAAGAAAATATATCATAAAATTAATAAAATTGGATAATAGTTACCAATACAAACTAATAATCACAACATTCTGTCAATTTTTCAAAAACACTCTGTCATATTGTCCTGGAAGCAACCCTGCTTAAATTGTCTATCTTAATATCCTGCCACAAGACAATTCATCGAAAATAAAGGTTTAAAAATTGATGTTACACTGCAGGACGGTAAAAACCAGAGAGAGAGTCACACGACATACCATATTCTTTTTAATTCTAAATAGTTATTTATAGTTATTTATAGTTATTATTATATGATAATAACTTTTTTAAAAAATATATTGACAATTAACTACCATAACTATAGTGTAATTTCCCAACGTTCCATGGTCAGAAAATCATCAGGGACTATGGGAAACAATTATTTGGACAAGCAATGTATAATGACTCAGCATATGCAAGAAAGTATGAACACTAAAACGAAAATGATTATGGATAATGACAGGAACTTGTTTCTTTGAAACAAACCCCATCTCCTTGGCAAGCATTATCCAGCAGACTGTTCTGTCCCGACCCTGACAGAACAGTCTGTATATTTTTTATACAATTTTATATGTGTGAAAATTACTTAAAGCAGTGAAATAAGGTACATGAAGATCATGGAATTCATGAGCCAGAACAATGCTTTTGCAGAACCTATGCCCACCATGCCAGACTCAATACGTACATTAGTACACTCCGGTTTCAAGATTTTTTGCGCCCTGTATATGGACAAAAATTCTTCGCAATTTTTGTCCAACTTATTTCATCTCCGATCCTAAGGAGCATCTGAAGATGGCTCTCAGCCAACAGTAGGGTATACCCAGATCCCGGGTTTATGAAGTCTTGAAAAACCTCATGGATAAGCAAATGGTGTTTGAACAGACCCAGGAGAAAAACAAACTATATTATCCTTGGGCTCCCAATTTTTATGGCGATAAAAGGAATCTTTATCTCAGCATTCAAGCGATTGTTACACAAAGTTTATTGATTATAAATTTTATACTGCCAAGATGGTTTAAATGCTGTATGGTGGCTTTTTTAAATTATTAAAATATTGGATAGAATAGGAAATGATTCACTATTTGATTATTGGTAGCATATTGGGATTGTCTGCAGGGTTAGCGCCCGGGCCTTTATTGACCCTCGTGATTTCAGAAACCCTTTTACATGATATCAGAGCAGGCATTAAAGTTGCTCTGGCTCCCCTGGTGACTGATCCGCCCATTATAATATTAACTATATTTATCCTGTCCCGGTTGTCGGGCTTTCATGATATATTGGGCGTGATATCCCTGGTGGGTGGTCTGTTGGTTCTGGTGATGGGGATTAAGGGGGTGAACGCCAAAGGCCTGGAAGTTGATATTCAAAAGGCAAAACCAAGATCTCTTGCAAAAGGGATACTGGTCAATATATTAAGCCCCCATCCCTACTTGTTCTGGTTGAGTGTGGGTTCGCCCGCAATGGCCCGGGCAAATGATCAGCACATCTTTGTGGCTGCGGCATTTGTGATCAGCTTTTATTTTTTGTTGATCGGATCTAAAATTGTACTGGCCATTCTGGTTGGAAAATCCAAAACTTTTTTAAAGGGCCGTGTTTATATCTACACCATGAAATTTTTAGGGCTTGCCCTGTGTGCTCTTGCTGTTTTTCTTTTTAAGGATGGGCTCACTCTTTTAAAAATATTGTAATGCTAAAACGGCAACAGCTACACAGATAATTTGTGCAGCCGTTCGAGTGGGGTCATCGAGTGGGGTCAGGCTTGCGTAGTTGCGTTTATTGAGCAATAAACGCAACTACGCAAGCCTGACCCCGCCTAAGATGAAGATTTATTTCCAGTCAAATTCTTTTGAAGTGACAGTGTGTTCCATCCTCTGGATGCGGCGTTCAATGTTTTCAAATTTTCTCTTGATTCTCTGGATGGCTGATTGCTTTGAATGGGTATAGGAATCATAAAATTCCTGGTCTTTTTCATCGCGCAAAGGAGAAACAGGTTCCATTTTTACCAGCAGACCTGCAACGATATACATTACGCCCACTGGCCAGAAACCCGTAAAAAGAAATAAGACCAGAGTAATTATTCTCACCCAGAAAACACTTAAATTAAAATATTCGGCAAGTCCCCGGCAGACCCCCATGAATATACCGCTTCTGGATCGGTATATCCCGCGGCTTGATGCCAGTGTCTCAAGCCTGTCTCTAAGCCCTTTATAATGCCTTTTGTATCGTTTAAACGTATGGTTTCGTTTATATCCATAGTGACGTTTCATTTGTTTAAATCCTTTTTTTGTCGCTCAATCAATATGGTTTCAAGCGCTTCAATTCTTTCTTCCATTTTTGAAAGTCCATGATAAATATCCTGGATCATTTTAGTCTCTTCTGCCTGGGTCTTTTTTTCATTTTTGGACAACCCCCCTGTTTTCGCAGCCCTGATGATACCGATGATAATCAATCCAAGGGTGGTGATTAAAAGTATTGCCCCGCCAATGCAGATTGCTACGATAAGTGCGCCAGTCATGATATAATTACTCCGGTTTGGTTAATTTTGAATGGTTTATGCATCCCTTGTATCATTTTTTTTTGAAGATTGGGAGGACTTTAGTTTGTTAAGTTCAGCTTCAATGTCATCATCGGCCTCCAGGGCATTGAATTCATCTTCAAGTGTTGAGGGTATACCATAATTTACAAGATCTGCCTCAGCTTCCATTCTTTCGATGTGGTTTTCAAGCTCGTCAAATTTTTGCATTATCTCGGTACTGCCTGCACGTCGGATTTCTTCCTGGGCTCTTTTTTTGCCATTGGCACGGATATGTCTTTGGACTAGTATTCGCTGTTTTTCCCGGGCAGATTTCAGTTTGCTCTCAAGTTCGGAAATATCATCTCTGTATTGTTCAATGATGATACCCAGTTCTGTTAATTCGGTCTCAACAGCTTCGGTTTTTTGTGTATATAGCCTCTTTTCCTGAAGTGCCTGTCTTGCCAAAGCATCTTTCCCCTTTGTTACTGCAAGTTCAGCCTTTCCGGCCCAGAAATTTTCTTTTTCCAGGATATCATCCAATAGTCTTTCAACTTTTTTCTGGTTGGCAATGGCATTTGCACAGGAAGATTTGATTTCAATCAAGGTGTCTTCCATTTCCCTGATCATCAGCTTGATTAATTTCTCAGGATCTTCTGCTTTATCCAGCATGGCACTCATGTTTGATGCTACAATGTCTTTAAATCGTGTGAAAATTCCCATTTTGTTTTCTCCTCATGTTTTGTTTTTATTTTAAAATTAAGCTTCTTTTTTTCCCAGTTAGAGATACTAAAAGCATTTTGCGTGCCAGACAAAAATTATATAATAAATATACTTTGATTTTAAGGGTCTGAATATTTACCATAAAAATCATATTTTCTAACCAATTTACGTCAACCCGTTCAGATCAATTTGCCTTTCCATCGCTGGATGGGACATATTGACAGGCTCTATGTCGGGCTACACTTGTGGCGGAAAAACTTAGGTTCCCTCAAACAATTCCCGCCACTTAACGCACCGCCCGCCAGAGCCTGTAATAACACATCCAGCGGACGTAAGGCGATCACCCTGGAACGGGTTATGTAAAATTTTTTATGGCAAATATCCAGTAAGGGGTTATTCCCATTGACGGCTTTCTGACGCATGTGGTATGTTTTACCAATCATGGGTTATATTAACCAATAATTGAGCTATTTATCAAGCCTACAGAATGCCTTGGGAGGGTAAAATGGTTTTATCTGATCAACGACAAAGGGGAGACAAGCATTTTTCAACGCCTGAAGCAATAGGGCAGTCAGAGGCGTTTCTTGAATTCCAGGAACTGATATCAAAGGTGGCACCTATTGAACGTCCGGTCCTGATTCTCGGGGAGCGCGGCACGGGCAAGGAGCTTGCAGCATCAAAGATTCATTTTTTATCAAAACGGTGGCAAAAACCTTTTGTAACATTAAATTGTTCAGCCCTGACATCAACTTTGATCGGTTCGGAGCTGTTCGGGTATGAAAAAGGGGCATTTACCGGTGCTGCTTCCCGGCAGGCAGGCCGGTTTGAGAAAGCATCCGATGGTACGCTTTTTCTGGATGAAATCGGAACAATCCCCATGGAGGTTCAGGAAAAAATTTTAAGGGTGGTGGAGTATGGCAGCTTTGAACGGGTAGGCTCCTCAGAGTCTATCCATGTTGATGTGCGCATTGTGGCAGCAACAAATGTGGACCTTTTTTTGATGGTGAAGTCTGGTGAATTTAAGCAGGATCTTCTTGACCGGCTTTCTTTTGAAGTGATTTATGTGCCGCCCTTAAGAAAAAGAAAAGGGGACATCCTGGTTCTGGCAAATCATTTTGCAGCAAGGATGGCATTTGAGCTTGGCCGGGATGAAATACCCAGGATTTCTTCTTCGGCATTAAAAGCACTTGAGGATTATTCCTGGCCTGGAAATATCAGAGAATTAAAAAATGTTATTGAAAGGGCAGTATATAAATCTTCTACGGATACAATTAAAGAAATTTCCTTTGATCCTTTTAATAATCCCTATGGGGAGGGTTTAGAAAACAGGACATCGGGGAAAAAGAAAATAAGGGGTGAATCTCATCTGGATTCGCTGATTCTGGATGAATCAAAAGACGGCGAGCCAAGTGATATTATAGATCATATTTTGGAAAAGCCGTTTAGGCAAGCTATTGCCGAGTTGGAATTCCATCTGGTATCAAAGGCTTTAAAAGAATGTCAGTTTAATCAGAAAAAAGCTGCAAAAAGGCTTGGGCTTTCCTATGATCAGTTACGGGGGATTAAAAAAAAGTATGGCAACAGGCTTTGACAGGAAAAAGATTTTAGTTCATCATAATGAACAAATTAACGCTATCACTGGATATTTTTTTAATCTTGCAAAACCCTGTACATAAAGGATTTAATCATAATCAAACAAAGGGTAAAAACAGGTTGACCCGTGTTGTTTCCTCCTGTATCATAATCCCTATCGTGTTCATAATGATGAACATTTGTGTTTTAAATGCAAATTGATTCAATACCTTTGAAAAGGTGAAGATGATAAGAATGGAGATCTTTAGCAATGGATGTTAAAATGCTCATAATCCATCCGGATAAATGCAATAATTGTGGGGACTGTGAAACAGCCTGCATTCAATCCCGAACAAGTTTAACCAGCCTTGGCCTGTCCTGTATTCGAATTCTGAAGGATAATGAAGACGAGGGATTTTTTTTCCCCATTGCCTGCAAACAATGTGAAAATCCTCCCTGCATGGCAACCTGTCCTAAAGAGGCTATTTATCGTGATGATGAACTTGACCGGGTCTTGATTGATCGTCAAAAATGTGTGGGATGCGGAATGTGTGTATCTGCCTGCCCCTTTGGAGCAATGAAACTGGATAAGCAAAAGGCCAAATCCTATAAATGTGACCTGTGCAAAGGTGATCCTGAATGTGTGAAAGTTTGTGAACCAATGGCCATTGAATACCTGGATGTTGAAATGCTGAAATATCCCAATATGGTTCATGTGGCTGGCAAGTTGGCCCGGTTGACAAAATCTTAAAAAGATTTAGGAAGGAACCTAGGAGATACTGACATGTCCTTTTTTAAAGTAAATGAGAATTGTAATGGCTGCCTGGCCTGTGTGCAGAATTGCCCGGCAGGCGCATTGAATTATTTTGATCAGGAAGACAAACGCAAGATAATGCATAATATGTCACTTTGTGCCAGATGTGGTCACTGCTGGAGAATATGCCCCCAGGATGCCATTGAATTCAAGGTTTTGCTCACGGGTAGATTTGATCTGGTAAAAACATTGGATCTGGTTCATTGCAAGGTATGCGGAGTACCCATTTATACCACAAGCCTTGGTGAGACTGTGTCAGATGATACTAAAAAGAGCGTTGAGCCACTGTGCCCTGATCATAAAGGTTTTGAACCTGTAAATGTATGGAAAAAACTTGCCTCCAAAAGGAGTTCTCAATAGGAGATAATTTATGATAGTCGGAGAACATAAACCAATTGAAGAGATTATAGAATCTGTAAAAGGCTACTCAAATGTTCTGGTAGTAGGGTGTCAAACCTGCGTGGCAGTTAGCATGACCGGTGGTGACAGGGCTGCAAGATTAATGACTGAAGCACTCACCTATGCTTTTAAAGAGAGTAAAACCCTTCATATTTTTGAAAACAGCATGCTGGAAAGGCAATGCGAAAAAGACTGGATTGAGCCATTTTTTGATCTTCCCCAGGGCGTGGACGCCATTTTGTCCCTTGCATGTGGTGCAGGCGTTCAAACCATGGCAGATATATTTAAAGGCATTCCGGTTTTGCCTGGCTTGAATACAACCTTTCTCGGTTCACAGGATGCCCCGGGTGTATTTAATGAGAAATGCGCGGGATGCGGTGATTGCCTTCTAGGGCTGACAGGTGGCATATGCCCCATTACCAGGTGTGCCAAACATCTTCTTAATGGTCCATGCGGTGGATCATCAAAGGGGAAATGCGAGATCAGTATTTCTTTGGGCCGGGATGTTGAGTGTGCCTGGCATTTAATTGTAGAGCGGCTCAAAGAGCTTGGCAAGCTTGATAACTATGAAAAGATAAGTGTCACGAAAAATTGGGCTCCCGGTGGTGCCGGAGGCCCGAGACAGCTAGTCCATCCTGGAGAAACCCCTTTTTAAAAAACCAAAGTCAGCCGGGATATCTGGATTCTTTTCCCCTGGGATTCAGAGTCTCAATTTGTTGAGCCCATCGTCGGAAAGTGAATCATTTCTGCCCGGAAGGCACAGCTTTTTTCCGGGCAGAAGATCTGATTATTTTTTTTTGTCCAGAATATTTCTATGGGCCATCAGCCTGATGGCATTGATTTTGATAAATCCTTCTGCATCTTCCTGGTTATAGCCGCCTTGGATATCCATGGAAGAAAGATTTTGATCATACAGTGAGGAAGGGCTTGTCCTGGCAACAGGATAGGCATTTCCTTTATACAGCTTTAAGGTGACTTCGCCGTCGATGACTTCCTGGCTTTTATCAATGGCGGCCATGATAAATTCCATTTCCGGGCTGAACCAGAATCCATTGTATACAAGTTCCGCATATTTGCTGGACAGCATGTCCCTGAGCCGCATGACTTCGCGGTCCATGGCCACTCCCTCAATGTCTTTATGTGCCTCGTGGAGAATGGTGCCGCCAGGAGTTTCATATACGCCCCTGGATTTGATTCCCACAAACCTGTTTTCAACCATGTCAAGTCGGCCGATCCCATTTTCACTGCCAAGCTCGTTTAAGTATTCAAACAGTTCAAGAGGGTCTGTTTTAAAGGTATTGTTTTCAAGATTCGTGACTTTAACCGGGATACCGTCCTTGAATTCAAGTTTTATTTTTGTGGGTCTGTCAGGGGCTTTTTCCGGGGAAACCGTATGGGAATAAATGTTTTCTTCGCATTCATGGGCAGGGTCTTCAAGAATGCCTGCTTCATGGGAAATGTGCAGCAGATTGTCATCTTCACTATAGGGTTTGGATGCCGTCTGTTTGGTCGGGATTCCATTTTTCCGGGCATATTCAAGCAGATCGGTTCTTCCCTTGAAGGTGCTTAAAAAAACAGCGTTTTTCCAGGGGGCAATGACCTTTATTTTGGGATTCAGGGCATAGTATGACAATTCAAACCTGACCTGGTCGTTGCCTTTCCCCGTTGCGCCATGGGATACATATTCAGCACCGACCTGTTTTGCAATCTCTATTTGTTTTTTTGCGATGATGGGCCGGGCAATGGCTGTTCCCAGAAGGTACCGACCTTCATATATGGCGTTGGCTTTATACACGGGAAAGATATAGTCCGTGACAAATTCTTTTCTCATATCTTCAATAAATACTTTGGACGCACCAATTTTTAATGCCTTTTGTTCTGCCGCAGCAAAGTCTTCCTTCTGGCCGATATTGGCCATATAGGCAAAAACTTCATAGCCTTGCTCCAATAGCCATTTTAATATAACAGAGGTGTCAAGCCCACCTGAATAGGCAAGAACAACTTTTCCTTTTGACATTGGATCTCCTTTATTTTCTTAAATTCCAATTGGGTTTAAATTTCATGGCCTATTAATGAAGAAAAAAATGTAAATAGTCAACAAAAAAGGGTTTTGATAAAGTTTTTTTAAGAATTTGTTAATTATGATATTATCAGTGAATTTAATGCGTTACTCAAGTCTTTCGAGCCAAAAATAACGAAATTGTTATGCAATGACCGCAACACCTCACGAATTATTTTTGTTTTGGGACTTGGAGAAAGCATTTGGACCTCAATTGTTTTTATATCTATCACCAGCTCCTCTTTTTGCGCATAGGTCTGCTTGGTTTGGATCAAACTATCTTTTATATCCTGAATGATTTTTTCAACGGTTTTTTTTCCCTGACCGTCCAGAACCGGTCCCGTGCCCAGGGACAGGGTTTCCAGATTGGATTCAGGAACGATTTCTATCTGCAATAATTCTAAACCCTGAAGGGTGATGCCGATACCACCGGAAAGAGTTTTTAATTCAGCATAGCCCTGAATGATAAGGTCTTGGGCCATTGCGCCAGCATCTGTTTTTTCAAGGCCTAAAACAGCCCCTACATCATACATGGATACCTTGGCATTGGTATCGCCTTTGGTTTGGGTATACAATTCAAATAAATAGGCTTTTGCTTCAGGGTTATCAAGGTCCATTCAGGTCATTCCTTTATTTAAGAGGATTTCGTATCCTATTCACACCCTTGGTGGATTCAGTGCGCAAAGGCATGGAACTGCATGG
>CAYWGN010000172.1:7469-11579 GCA_964457495.1 uncultured Desulfobacula sp. | reverse complement strand
TCAGGCGGGGTAAAACTCGCTACAAAAAAAACTCGCTACATAATTGGAGATAAAAGGAAGGGGATTTCCATTCTGCTATGGTGCAGACTATGTCTATTAGTGTGCTTTTCTGTTGCGAGTTTCCCCAGCCCCATATTTTTAAATCAGAGCATTATGATGTTTGATCAGGGTAGTACAAAAAACTCAATATATAATGCACAAAATATATTAAGTTCTAATGTTTTGTGTGATTGAAAGCATTAATTTCGGTTTCAAGTTATACTGAAAACTCAATAGAAAATATTAAATACGTTTTCCATTTATAGTAAGAGCATAGATGACTTTCTTTGAAAGGAGAATACAACGTCGGTAGGGCTCTCTTTTTCTAAAACCATAAACCACAATATTGGATATCTTTTGTTTTTTTTGACGATGAAATTCATTTTCAAAATTCGGATCTAAAACTTTAATTTTTCAGGTTGGAATTATTAAAAAAAAGGGGCGGGATCAGGCGGGGTAAACTCGCAACATAAATATTAACAGTCCCAGGTTTTCTGCATCCTAATCAAACACAAAATCTTGTGCTTGAAGGAAATTTCATTCATCACGTAGACAATCAATTTTTTAATATAAAAAACACGGTTGTACTTAACGATTGCAAAGAAGACAGTCCTATCGATAAGTAATGGAACCTGGAATTCAATTCTTCAAAAACGTTTTTTAAGGATGGCTGGTTTCAACCAGTTTTGATCATCTTTTGCAGGGTATCCAATATTATAATGAAGGCCCCGGCTTGCCCCCTTGAACAATGGCTTGACGATTCAATATTACCAATTTAGGTGCAAATCACTTTTCAGGCCACGGAAAAACCAGGCCAGTATGTAAGAAAAAGCCAACCTAAAGTACTTACTATGAAAAAAGAAAAGACAACGACCACAAGCCCCTTCTTTAACAATTCCCTGGGGTCCAAACCATAACCAACTGCCACTGCTCCGACTGATGTTGGCAGCAAGATAGCACAATTTGATGCCACAGAAGCAATATACACATATGGAATCGGGTTCAGGTTCATGGTCTGGGTCAGTTTGATGACTACGGGAACCAGGATTGCACAAGCTGCAGTTGCACTTGACACGTTACACAGGAAAAATCCCAAAAAGACAAAAATTGCAATGAGAAGTATCCCGCCGCTGAGGTCATAGCTGGTCATTGCCTGGGCAAGGATGTTGCCTGCTCCTGATTCCGTCAGCATTTTGCCAATGGCCATTCCGCCTGCAAAAAGGTAAAACAGCCCCCAAACCAAACGTGGAGATGTGTAATCCCATGTCATCAGCCGATTACCCTTTCCATCCGGAACGATGAAACTCAGCAACCCGCAAATCAGGAATATATAGGGTGGTTTCAGAGTCGGAAGAGCATGGGCATAAAACGGTCTTAAAAATGATAACAGGCTGGCGGCGAGGAATAGGGTCAGGCTCCATTTCTCGGCAGTGGACATTTTTGGCAATTTCTTGTATTCATCCAAAAAAAACTGACGTGAACCCGGCAGTTCCTTTTGTTTTATCTTGATTCGCAAAAGTAAGAAAAGCACACCAGCCGATACAAACACCAGCATTGGCAACATGCAGATAGTCCAGTTGATATACATGTACTCCCGGTGCAGCACCATTTCTTCCAGATGCTGAATGGATACCAGGTTCATGGCCCCGCCCAGAGGAGAGCCAAAACCACCCAGGCTTGCCCCGTATATAATGGCCAACATGATAGCTGTGGCTACTGGGGATTTTCCAATGTCCTCACCCATCCCAAGATAGTTCAACATGGCCACGGATATGGGGATCAGCACCGCTGCAACGACCACATTGGGCAACACTATCGTCATAATCGTTGAGATGATAAACCAGGTGATGATCTGGTGTTGTATTGAGGGACCGATCAGGCAAAGCGCTCGAAGAGAAATGCGTTTGTCCAGTCCGCTGGCACTCCAGGAAATGGTAATGATATTAGCTCCCAGCAACAGAATAACAATTGGACTGGCATAATTTTCCAGCACAGAAGTCACGGGCATAAATCCCAGCAAAGAAGTCGTGACAATAGGCAACATGGCACTGATGGCTATATTAACCGGCCGCAGTATCCACCACGTAGTCATCCAGGCCATGGTCCCGATGGATCCCCGGACAGCATAATTAAAGGAATCCTGGGGCAGGCCATAAATAATGCCGATAAAAAACAGAGGGCCAAGTATCAGATAGATATAAAACTTTGTGTTTATATAAACAGCGGATCGTACTTCAATGTTTTGCAGCCCATTGACCATGTTTAATTTCTCCGTTTCAATTTTGTTCATAGGTTAAAATAAAATTGATAGAGCAAAAGATATGCCAATTATGCTCAACTGCTGTATGGTGTGATACCGGCTTATTTATGAATTGTTAACTGGTTGCAGGGCCCAAGTTTGGGCCCGATTGTGAGCTGTCTGGATGAATATTGGGCTTGAGCAAGTCCTGAAAACGGTTTGAATTTAAAATTGGATAACACCTGATATTAAACCTGATTTACCAGGAACTCCTGTTCTATGCATAGTCCGTTGGGTTAAATCCAAACTTTTTGATGCGGTATTGAAGGGTGGATTTTGGGAGTCCCAGGATTTGTGCAGCACCATCCGACCCTCCCACAACCCCGTGGCTTTCAATAAGAGCTCGTTCTATACATGTCTGCTCATACTGGGCTATTGTTGTTATATTGTTCTTTAGGTTGGTATCCGGGTGGCTGGTCATGTCGACCAGGTTTTGTATATCTGATAATGGGATAATTTCACCCGGCTTTAGTATGACAAACCGTTTGACTATATTTTTTAGTTCTCTTACGTTTCCAGGCCAATGATAAGCATTTAAAAATTGGATCACTTTTTCTGAGTATTTGGGCTCTGGCCTGTTTAATTGTGCAGATACAATTCCATTAATCTCTTTTATTAAATAAGGAATATCTTCTTTACGTTCACGCAAAGGCGGTACATGCACTTGAAGTGTATTTAATCGATAGTAGAGATCTTGCCTGAATTTTCCCTGGTTTATCAAATCGGATAGGTTTCTGTTTGTTGCAGCAATGAGCCGGAAATTGGTTTTAACCGATTGATTGTCTCCCACTCGTTCAAACTGGTGCTCCTGGATTACCTGAAGCAGCTTAGCCTGTAACCCTGCTGGAAGCTCAGCTATTTCATCCAGGAAAATCACTCCTTTATCTGCCAGTTCAAATCGACCGGTTCTATTGGAATCTGCACCAGTGAATGCACCTTTGACATGCCCGAAAAGCTCACTCTCAAATAGGGAAGGCGTTAAAGCCGGGCAATTGACTTTTACAAAAAGGGAATGCCAGTGTCGAGGTCAGCCCGGCTTTAATCATTGCCGGAATAGCCGGCAGGTCGGAATAGCTGGACAAATCCTTGATGATAACCGGTTTTTTTGACTCTATGGCTAATCTGGCAACTGTTGCACTTGATAAAGGACGTATTTTTTTTTCAAACCCTTCGGGCTGGATTCCATCTGCTATTCTTAGATAGGTCAAAGACTGGGATTTTTGATCATAAATAAATATACTTAAGCGATCATAATCAAAATGCCTTCTCAATTCATTTGACAGCGCTTTGTAAAATTCGTTCAAAGAAAAATTTGTAATTACCGCATTATTTATTTCTAACAGAATTCGGTATCTTTTATCTAAAGTCCAGTGCATTAATTGGTTCCTATAATTGAATTACTGATGTAAACTACAAAACACCTGTGTGATGGTCAAGAAAAAAGAGATTAAACAATTGAAAACAAAATCTTTAGATTAGGAGCAAATTATGGCCGGAGGTTGGTCCCGTGACGGGGCTGTGCAAGATCAAATAGATGCCAGCGTAGAAGATGCAGTAAAACTGGCCAGAAGCCGCTTGCCAAATGGTGAAAGCTTAAAATATTGTCAGGCATGTGACACAATAATTCCAGATGCCCGTCAAAAAGCAATCCCTGGAGTTCGTTTGTGCATCAACTGCCAGTCAGAGATAGAAGCCCAGCAGACGATTTCCACGGGCTTCAATCGACGCGGGAGCAAAGATAGCCAGTTGAAATAAGCTTTTGCTTTGATCCC
>CAYWGN010000172.1:2354-7369 GCA_964457495.1 uncultured Desulfobacula sp. | reverse complement strand
TGATTTGTCAGGCAATGATAAATATCAATTGATTTTCAAATCCAATTTAATCCTATCAAGCCCTATTCTTTCAACCATTCGGCCCACACGTTCGCGTTTTGAATTTATTTTGTAGTAATCCACAACCCTTGTCACCATGTCCTGGGCATCTTCAAATGAAAGGTCTTCTACCAGGATGTCCGCCAACCTTGGCCTTGCCGAACCATTGCCGCCAATCATAAGTGTCCATCCATCCTGGGTTCCATAAAGGGAAATATCCTTGATACAGTTTTCAGCACATTGAATTTTACAGCCACTGACTCCCATTTTCATTTTACTGGGTAAAACCATCCCATGATAAACCTTATCCAATTGCATTCCCATTTTAAGGCTGTCCTGTTTGGCAAGGCGGCAATACCTTATCCCTGGGCAGACCTTAATACTTCTGACACAAAGACCGGTTGCATGACCGGCATCCATGCCAAGATCTTCCCAAATTTCATCTACCTGCTCTTCTTTGATACCTATAATGGCAATTCTTGCAGCGCTTGTAATCTTTAAATCAGACACATTATACTTTTCCGCCACATGTGCAAGCTTTCTGAGTTGATCCGGTTTTATAATCCCACATGGGATATGCGGGGCAATGGCGTAAGTATCATTTTCCTTACCCCTTTGACGAATCACCCCTTTTTCACCATCTTTAAGCATACCTGACTCCTGTGCTATTTTTTATTAACCCCTCCCTTTATGTCAAAAAAATCAGAAAATGGAAATAGGGAGAGATGGATTTTCTTTATAAATCTATGTAAATATAGATTTTGTGTGATAAACTACAAAACAATTCTGATAAAAAATTAACATAGTGAATGGGGGAGAATATGGCATGTGAAAAAATTGCTGTTGCAGGAATTCAGTTATCCCAGGTGATGGGAAACCGGCAAGCCAATATTTCTGCAGCCATGAAAGCAATCACTAAAGATCCCGGCCACGACATTTATGTTCTGCCGGAACTATCCAGTTCAGGATATGGAATAAAAGTGTTTCAAGCACTTGAAGAGCTGGCGGAAGATGTCATGGGGCCTAGTTTTAAAGCCTTTTCTGATCTTGCCAAAAGGCAAAAGTGCTTCATCTGCTATAGCTTTCCAAAACGGGTGGGGGATCGTAAATTTAAAATCTCAACCTCTGTAGTGGATAAAAATGGAAACCTTGTGGCAAACTACGACAAATGGCATGTATGCAGCACTGGCGTGTGCTGTGAGAAAGACTATTTTTCTGCCGGCAACAGCCCTCTTGCAGCCTTCGATGTTAATGGTATAAAGGTAGGCTTAGCTATTTGCTATGACATTCGATTCCCGGAGCTGGCTCGCAAACTTACCATGGAAAACCATATTTCCTTATTGCTGCATCCAGGTGGCTGGCCCAGAGATGAGGGTTTCCATACCTGGCATACATTTGTCCAAGTCAGAGCTATAGAGAATTCCATCTATATTATGAGTACAAACTGGGCCGGCCCGGATAATGGCTGCACAGCATTTTGCCCTCCATTTATTGATGGAGATAAGCACAAGTTGAAAAAACTTGGAAGCGCTCCAGGTCTGCTCAAAGGAATTGTTGACATAGACTTTCTCAAAAAAGTCAGACGCAAATGCCCTTATCTGACGGATAGAAATATCGATATGTACGGCAATTATGAATTTAAAAACCTTTGAACTATTTTTTGATAATTGCCTTCTCCAGGGAGATACATATCAAAAAGGTTTAATACAACATGGCGATAAGTAGTGAAACCAGGATGCCAATTCTTCAAAAGCGTTTTTTAAGGATGGTGGGTTTCAACCAGTTTTGATCATCTTTTGCAGGATATCCAATATTATAATGAAGCCCCCGGCTTTCCTTTCTCATTAAAGCTGATTTAATGATCAGTTCAGCCACCGTGGCAAGATTTCGAAGCTCAATTAAATCAGCTGTCACTTTAAAATTCCAATAATACTCATTGATTTCTTTCTGGATATTCTGGATTCTTCTTTGAGCCCGTTGCAGGCGCTTGTCTGATCTGACAATACCCACATAATTCCACATCAAACGTCTGATCTCATCCCAGTTATGGGTTACAACAATTGCCTCATCACTGTCTGTTGTATCGGCTTCATCCCACAGTTCAAGGGTGTCGCTTACTTTATTTTCAATGGTCTTAAACTCTTCAATGGATTCCTGATAGGCCCTGTGGGAATAAACCAATGCTTCCAAAAGGGAATTTGATGCCAGCCGGTTAGCGCCATGAAATCCTGTACATGCGGTTTCTCCAACAGCATAAAGGCGTTGAATATCGGTTTTTCCATTCAAATCCGTGGCCACTCCGCCGCACATATAATGGGCAGCCGGAACAACGGGAATGGGATCTTTTGTCATGTCAATCCCATACACAAGGCATTTAGAATAAATATTAGGAAATCTTTTCTTGATAAAATCAGAATCTTTATGTGTGATATCCAGAAAGACCGAGTCTGCACCTGTTTTCTTCAGTTCCGTGTCAATGGCTCTTGCAACAATGTCTCTACAGGCAAGGTCTTTGTCCGGAGAATATTTTTCCATGAACCCGTGACCTTCAGAGTCTATTAAAACAGCACCTTCTCCTCTTACTGCTTCTGAAATAAGGAAATTTTTTGCTTCAGGATGATACAGGCAGGTGGGATGAAATTGCACAAACTCAAGATTTGCAACGGATGCGCCTGCCCGATATGCCATGGCAATGCCATCACCCGTTGCTATATCCGGATTAGAGGTATAAAGGTACACTATGCTTGCGCCACCTGTTGCAAGGAGAGTAATTCCCGCATAAAAAGTTTCAATTTCTCCGGATTTATTATTTAAAACATAGGCACCGCAGCAGATATTTTCATGCTGGGTGGCAAGAAGCCCGCTTCTTATGCTGCTGGAAAACGTAATTAAATTTACGGCAATATGATCTTCTAAAATAGTGATATTTTTATTCTGTTCAACATTTTTTACCAGGGTGTCTTCAATCTCTTTACCCGTCAAATCATGGGCATATACAATTCTTTTGGCAGAATGTCCTCCTTCTTGACCCAATGAAAAATCATACTCACCATTGCCTTCTTTATTAAAATTTGCCCCCTGTTTTACGAGTTCTTTAATTCTTTCGGGTCCGTCTTTCACTATCATTTTTGCAACTTCCTTGTCGCAAAGGCCATCCCCTGCAGAAAGCGTATCCTTGATATGAAGGTCAAATGAATCTATTTTACCGAATACGGCTGCCACTCCACCCTGGGCCAGGGCTGTATTTGTTTTCTGGATCTGTTTTTTGGTAATGATGGTGACTTTACCCAATTTTGCCACCTTCAAGGCATAACTTAGCCCGGCAATACCGCTTCCAATCACTAAAAAATCAGTTTTTTTAATCATAATAAGCCGCTTCTTTTCTTTTTACGAGTACTTAAACCCAAAAGCAGGCCAAAAATAAAAACACCTGCACCGGTTAGAAACCAAAATTTTTGTTCTTTGTTTAAATTATTTTCCAATGTTTCAATCTTTCCTTTCTGGACTGCAAACTCTTCCATTGTTTTTTTATAATTTGCCTCGAGTGTTAAAAAATCAGCAGATCCCTGTTTCAGTTTATTATATTTTTCTTTGGTTTGGACCAATGCTGCATTTTTACCTGATAGTATCTTATTTTCCTCTTCAAGAGCACCTAATTTCGAAATCAGTTCCTGATTATCTTTCTTTAAATTTTCAATCAGCTCCTGATTATCTTTCTTCAATTTTTCAATCAAAAAAGTATCTGGAATATCCTGGGTTAAAAACCTTGACAAAACCCATCCCGTCCTTCCCTTATCTGTCTTTACCTGGCTCCAGTCCTTTTGATATTCAACCATTTCAAGTTTATCGCCGGAGGTCAATATGTCAATAATTTTATGTTCAATTCCCGGCCCGGTACGCATGGTAACTTTTGTGATCCCTGCCACATATATGTCTTCAGCAAATAAAGGAGAAACAAAAAACACCATCCATAAAAACATGATCAACAGGTATTTATATTTTTTTTTCATCCTATTTACATCTCCTATTAATTCCCAAGATTATTCTGCCATTATGTTTTATCTGATTTCTTATCATTGCATCCTATCTTTATCAATATGAAAAATTATCTGGATTTCTTATATAGTTTGATATAAACAAATAAACACTGTTAAATTAATCAAATCACGAATTAGGATAAGCAAAATTTATCCCGGCAGGGCAACTTAAACAAAAGGAGAAAACAAATGGTGGATCAAGTATGGAAAACCCCTTTCTGGCCGGAAGGAGTTGCACACAATTTAACCAATTATCACTACCCTCTTACTCAAATCCTTGACAACACGGCTAAAAAATATCCTGATAATGTGTATACCATTTTTAACGATGCATTCAGGACCTATGCCCAGGTCAAGGATACTGCGGACAGAATTGCGACCTTTCTTGCAGGCAAAGGTATTAAAAAAGGAGACAAGGTTGCTATCTTTCTTCCCAACATACCCCACTTTCCTGAAGTTCTTTTTGGCATCCTTAAATCCGGTGCTGTGGCCGTGAACTGCAATCCCTCGTATACACCTTCAGAACTGAATTACCAGCTCAAGGATTCTGAAGCAAAAATGGTCTTTTGCATGGATCACCCCCTGCTTTATCCAAACACGGTTAAGGCTATAAAAGACACCCAAATTGAAACCGTTATTGTCTGCAATATCAAATCCTATCTTCCAAAAATAAAAGCCTTTATTGGTGGGCTTTTAGGTAAAATTCCCAAAGCTGACAAAATCGAACCCGGACATCTTATGTTTGACGACATTGTTGCCTCATCCAGCCCGAATCCGCCTTCCCTTGATATCAATCCTGATGAGGATACTGCTGTCATGCTCTATACTGGCGGCACAACTGGTGTCCCTAAGGGAGCAGAACTGACCCATTCCAATTTCACCTACAACCTGGAAGCTTGTGAAGAATATTTCAGGCTGGTCCATGAAGAGGGGGGTAAG
>CAYWGN010000172.1:0-2254 GCA_964457495.1 uncultured Desulfobacula sp. | reverse complement strand
GGACTAACGGAAACCGCGCCTGCTACCAGCATCAATCCCTCATTTAAAGAAACCAGGAAAATAGGTTCCATTGGATTTCCTTTACCCGGAACAGATGTTAAAATTCTTGATTTAAATGATGACACAAAAGAACTTGCCCAGGGGGAAGATGGAGAACTTGCCATTTGCGGTCCCCAGGTCATGAAAGGATACTGGAAAAGACCGGATGCCAATGAAGAAGTTTTCAGACAGATTAACGGCAAGCGGTATTTTCTCACAGGAGATATCGGGAACATCGATGAAAACGGATATATAACCATCACAGACCGTAAAAAAGACATGATCATTGTCGGTGGTTTTAATGTTTATCCAAGGGATGTAGAAGATATTCTTTATACCCATCCCAAAGTTGAACTGGTGGCTGTAGTGGGCGTGCCTGACGAAAAAAGTGGAGAAAAAGTAAAGGCCTTTATCAAATTCAAACAGGGACAAAGCGCAACAATAGAGGAAATAACCGAATTCTGTAAAGAAAATATGGCCGGTTATAAACGGCCCAAATTCATTGAATTCAGAGATGAAATTCCCCTGTCAAATATTGGAAAAGTCCTCAGGCGTGTTCTCAGGGATGAAGAGAAGGAGTCTGTCGAATAATATTAATCACCTCGCTTGCAATGGTGAGACCAAAAACGCCGGGGATCCAGGATACAGTCCCAATAGGGGGGCAAAAGCGGCCATGGTCCGGCAGTGCATCCTGTGCATCTTCAGTTCTATAGGGCTGTTTGTTTAATGGTTTTTCAATTGAATAAACAGCCCTTACCCCTTTGTAAAGACCCCGCCTGTGAAGTCGCTGCCTGACAACCCTTGCCAGAGGACAAACGCAAGTCTCGCTGATATCTCCTGTTCTTATCATGGAGATATCAATTCTGCCTGCTGCACCCATGCTGGATACCACAGCAAGGTTTTGCTGTCTTGCGCTGACAATCAGGTTTATCTTTGAATTAAGGCCATCTATGGCATCCACCACCACATCAATATCTTCGGATAAAAGATCCTCAAGGCTCTGGGCATTAACAAATGACTTGTGGATATCCACGTTGCATCGCGGGTTAATATCTTTTACACGTTCATAGGCAAGATCGGCTTTTTCCCTGCCAATGGTAGAATTTAATGCAAAAAGTTGCCGGTTGATATTAGAGGCATCCACCGTGTCAAAATCAATAAGGCGTAAGCTTCCAACCCCTGTGCGGGCAAGGGCTTCAATTGCAAATGACCCCACTGCACCCAGACCAAAAACAGCCACTGTTGCATTTGTTATCTTTTTCATACTCTTTGTTCCAAGAAGCTGCTCTGTTCTTGCAAATTGATTCATTTTTGATTTTTTTTCCCCTCCAAGACAGGATGAAATACTTTTAAACTATTCTTATAAGCATGATTTGAAAATTCTTCAAATGCCATGCCAATTCTATTGGATGCAATCTGGGCTATGGCTGGCAGATTTTTGGGTTCATTGAGTCGGGATGCTTCTGGTTCCAGTAGATGTTCTGGTAAATAGGGGTAAATATCAGGAGTATCTGTTTCCAGGACAAAGCGATCGCAAGAAACCATTTTCAATGCATTCACCACTTTTTTAGCCCTGGGATTTGTCACAGACCCGGAAAAAGAAATATACAGACCATATTTTTCAAAAAATGGAATCATGTCTGCTGAACCAGAATAAGAATGTATTAATCCTGGAACTTTTAATTTTCCTGTTTTCTTTAAAATATGTATAAAAGTATCCCAGGCGTTCCGCACATGGATATTAATGGGACGTTCAAGTTCTCTTGAAAGTATAAGATGACGCTCAAATACCTTGATTTGTGCCTCCCGGTCACAGGTTTTATCTGTAAAATCAATCCCAGTCTCACCAATCCCGGAAGGATAGGTTAAAAGATAGTGTTCCAGCTTTTCTTTCCATTTATCAGATATACTGCCCACAAACCATGGATGGATCCCGAAACAAGGTAAAATAGAATCAAAATCCTTTGACAGCTGAGCCGTTAATTCAAAATTATCTTCCATGGTGGCGCAGGAAACCATGTACTGAACATTTTCTATCCTTGCACGGTCCTCTATCCATGGGATATCTGAAATTATCCGTGGATCATGCAGATGGCAATGGGAGTCAATAAAATTCATTTTTTAACAAATATATCATTAAAATGATAAGTTAAATAGTGCCGAACAAAAACCACAAATTCCCTTCTCAACTTTCGGAATTGCCAGATTTTAGTGG
>CAYWGN010000171.1:0-11611 GCA_964457495.1 uncultured Desulfobacula sp. | reverse complement strand
TTCGATTTTCGATTAAGTAAGTAAAACTATGCGTTTCCTAAATCAAGAGTCCTGATCTTAGTTCTGACCTCCAGGTTATGTGTGCCCTTCAGGTTAAGCCTTATCAGGTGTATCTATTCAGCACTTATTCTTGAAACCGCCCTGGCTGATGGATATTTTTGTTCGATGCTAAACGCTTAACCTCCTGCAAATAACCATCAGCCAGGGCTTTAGAGTAACCTTTTTTAACTGGCTGAACAGTTACTATCAGGTATGCATTTGATCCAATAGGTAATGTCTTTTGAAAACTCTTTATAGGAAACATTTGTCCTTTGGGTAATTATATTTTTCTCAAGTCCAAACATTTTCTTATAGCAATCAAAAAAACTCAAGTTGCCTGGGTTGTCAGATTCTTCAAGATTCTTTGGTTTACAAATGAGCCGCCAGATGGTTCTGGTATCCCTTGTTATATAGGCATCTTTTAATATGGTCATTATCATCCCACTGATGTGAATCCCATCCTTTCTGCCACTGCTTTCAAGTCTGGATGCAATATTGACGGCCTTGCCGATGGCCGTGACTATTTTTCTTTTCCGGCTTCCCAAAGAGCCTATCAATGCTGTTCCCATTTCCATTCCTGTCCTGAAACTAATATCAATTTTTGCCGTATCAATCAAGTCTTTCACCCTTCCAGTCTTATCCATGTCATGCTGTCCTGTTTTCAACAAATGTATCTCATTCAAAATGGCGGCCAGGGTAAAGATCATAAGCATGATCCTTTCATGTGTTCCCATGGAAGACCTTGCTTTTTTATCGTCAAATGGCGAAGCATTTACCAGAAAAACACAATCCCCCATAAAATTATCTACCCTGCATGAATACTGATTAGCATTATTGGCAGTAATCTGGTGACACAGGTTCAGGATATAAAAATAATCCCTGGGATTTAACTTTTGTCTTATGGTGGCTGATCCTACCATATCGATAAAGGCATAAACGCCATCTGTAATGTTGACAGGTTCCATATTCAGCTGACTTTCGTTTACAGCACCCACAGCCTTTAAGTATTCTTTCTGGGCATTCAATTCAATCTCTTTATTTTTTAATTGTAGTGCTGTTTTTCTAAGACTTTTCTCTTTCCTCCAGATAATATGGGCTGCCTGTCTGCCTTTGGCAAGTCCGATATATGCAAGAGATGCCATCTCAATGGCGGAAATTAAGATATTTAATTTTTTTTTAAATTCCAGTTCGTTGGTAAATTTTTCTCCAGTTTTTTCCAGGAATTTTTCATTAATCGTGTTAAAAACAATGGCGCCATAATCCGGGATATAGGCAGAAACAAAATTTTTTGCTTTGAATTGCTTCACTATGGCATTGTTGATTTTCAAATCTGGTAAGGATTTAAAAACATCACCATTATAGGAAAGAATTGCTACATTTGAATGGCTCTCATCAGTATTTAATCCATCACAGATATTATCAATAACAAGAATTTTAATGCCTTTTGCATAGAAATCTTTATGTTTTCTAAGTACGAAAGAAATGATACCCTTGCTTGCCTTTTTTTCACCAAATTGAGTATCTTTATATAGCCTGACAGGCGACAGTCCTTTATATCTGACAATCAAAGTTCCGAAATATTTTAAAATAAAACCGTTAAAACCCTTACCATTTAATTTATGCATAACACCCCTGTCCCATTTATCAGGAGACAAAAATGTAAAATAGGTTTTGTTGGTTCCCAGCAGCAGCCCAACTTGTCTGGCCTGCAATAATTTTAATGAAAAAGCCAAAAGAAGATCTAATGTATTTTTCTTTTTAAAAATAATGCGTTCAAATTTGTCTATATCAGGCAATTCGTTTTTCATTTTTAGAATATGGGCTTAAAAAGACGTCAGTCATGGTGTTACCTGTGTCTGTCTTATAAAAAAGATTTTGGAAGATGGAGATCTCTTTTGTTTTAAAATAAATCAAAGACCCGATAAAAAAGATATGATAAATGCGGTAGACATTATCAGAAACAATCTTCAATAAATTGTCTTTCTGTTTTTCCATTTGCAATATCCAATCATTTAAGGTCTTTACATAATGGGTCCTGAAATTTTCCGCATTCAGTAATTCAAAACCAGAAGAGGATGCAAGGTTCACAAGATCGTGCTCAAACATGAGCTCCTCTCCTGGAAACATGTATTTATCCAGAAATGAATTTTCAAACCCTTTTTTCCTTTTTATATTAGTGGTGATGGTATGCTGCATAAAAAGTCCGCCTTTTTTAAGACTTTTATGAACGGTTTTAAAAAAATTGCTCATATTGGCTTTTCCCACATGTTCTGACATGCCAATACATGAAATTTTATTGAAAACCTCAGTGCCAAGGTCCCTGTAATTTAAAATTTTTATATTTATTTTATGGGAAAGCCCTTCGGTTTTTATCCAGTTTTCAGCATATTTTTTTTGTTCGGAACTTAAGGTAATTCCCGTTACATCCACACCATAATGCTTGGCTGCAAAAACAGCAAAATTCCCCCATCCACACCCTATGTCGAGAAGTTTATCTCCCTTTTCAAGTCGTAATTTCCTGCAGACAATATCCATTTTTTCATTTTGCGCTTCATCCATTGTCGCTTTTTCACTTGCATAATATCCACAGGTGTATCCCATTGTTTCCCCTAAAAACAATCGATAAAAATCGCCGGGAACATTGTAGTGATATTCAATATTTTCTTTTTCTTTTTTCTTTACTTTCACAAAAAGATTGGAAAAAAATGTAAGCATCCCCTTTCGTTGATCTGTGTTGAGCAATTTATCGCAAATAAGCTCATAAAGCTCTCTTATACTGCCGGATACATCAAAATAACCTTTTACATAGGCTTCACCAAGAGAAAATGCATTGGGGGAAATCAGGGCTTTAAAAAATTTGCGGTCTTTAATTAAAATTTTGTGTTTGATATCCTGCTGGGCCGTGGAATATCTATTGCCGTTTGTATCAACAATTTCAATGGGGATCATTTCCCGGTTAAAGGTTTGAATAAATTTTTTTAAAAAAAAGGATTCTTTTTTGATAAGAGCTTTCATAATTTCACCTTTTACGCGTGACCTTAAGGTTATAGAAGATTGAGATTATAAAAAACCAACTTTATACTGGATTTATAGATTTGGACTTATTATATTAAATCTTTTAAAAAAATAAAGGTTTATCTTAAAAAATAAAAATATTTTTTTATTTAAATTTGATGGAACCTGACAAACCCCAGTATATTAACGCAAAACATAAGGGTATATTGGCTAAAAAAAATCGCAGTGCTTCAGAAAGTTTTGCCTGAATATTATCATCATTCAGGCGATGGCCTTGAGAATATTGCGGGTTTCCAAAAGGGTCTTGGAAATATTATTTCTTTTCCTTCCCAATTGAATTTGAATGCTGTCTTTTTTAATAAATTCAAAAAGGGCCACACTCTTTAAAGCACTATTTAAAGAATCCAGAGATTTTTTTCTGTGTTTTTCAGAAAAACAAAGGGTAAGGGTGTTGGGAGTTATATCAAGCCGCTGAACCCCTGCCTTTATACAATACACCCGCAGCATGATTTTTAAGAGCATATTTTCAGCCTCTTTTGGCAGTTTGCCATATCGGTCTGTCAGCTCCTTTTGTATATCTGATATATCTGAAACCATGGTAATCCTTGACAGCCTTCTATATAAGGTTAATCGCTGTTCAACGGATTCTATATAACCATCTGGAAAGCCGGCAGACATGGATGCATTAATTTCAGGTTCCAAAGGTTCAATGGTTTCTTCACCTTTTAGATCATGAACAGCCTGATCCAGCAGTTTTAAAAACATGTCATACCCGACAGCTGCTATATGACCGGATTGAGAAGCACCAAGGGCAGTCCCGGCACCCCTTATCTGCAGGTCTTTCATGGCTATTTGAAATCCAGACCCAAGATCTTTGTGCTCCATCAAAGCGGACAACCTTTTCTTTGCGTCCTTTGTCAATGTGTTTTCATCTGTAATAAACAAGTAGGCATAGGCCTGATGGTCACCCCGGCCGATCCGCCCTCTTAATTGATAAATTTGAGAAAGCCCGAACCGTTCGACTTTATTGATAATCATTGTGTTTGCCGAAGGGATATCAAGACCGGATTCTATGATGGTTGTACAAACTAAAACATCTATTTCAAAATTAACAAACTTGAACATCACCTTTTCAAGCTCTGTCTCTGAAAGCCTGCCATGGGCCACACCTATTTTTGCCTCTGGAACCAATTTTTCTAAATTCTGTGCAGCTTTGAAAATGGTCTTGATATTATTATGCACAAAAAATATCTGGCCCTTTCGTGACAATTCCCTTTTAATGGCATCCTTGACAATGACATCGTCATATTTTGAAATATAGGATATGATTGGTTGTCTGTCTGCAGGAGGGGTTGTGATCACAGAAATATCTCGCATACCCGTGAGTGACATATGAAGTGTCCTGGGGATCGGCGTTGCCGTCAAAGCCAGAACATCCACAGAGCTTCTTTTCTTTTTTAATGCTTCTTTATGCTTCACGCCAAAACGTTGTTCCTCATCAATCACCAAAAGACCCAGTGATTTAAAATCAACATCTTTTGATAAAAGCCTGTGGGTTCCAATGACAATATCCACAAGACCTGAGCTCATTGCCTTGAGTATTCTTGTCTGTTCTTTTCGCGTTCGAAACCTTGATAAACATTCAATATTTACAGGATATTGGGCAAACCGCTCCTTAAACGTTAAAAGATGCTGTTCTGCCAATATGGTGGTGGGCACCACAATCGCCACCTGTTTTCCATCGTTTGCCGCCTTAAAAGCAGCCCTGATGGCCACTTCGGTTTTACCATATCCCACATCACCGCAGACCAGCCGGTCCATGGGAATATTTGCCTCCATGTCCAGATGAACATCATCAATGGCCTTTAACTGATCACGTGTTTCATCATAGGGAAAAGCTGCTTCAAAATCATTGTAATAATTATCCGGCCTGGAAAATGAAAATCCCTTATTGACTTTTCTTTGTGCATAGAGATTTAAAAGATCAGCTGCCATTTTCTCAACCTCTTCTTTTGCTTTGGCCTTTGATTTTATCCAAGCTTTAGATCCGATTTTATCAAGAACCGGTGTATAGCCATCCACCCCGATATACTTGCCGATCATCTCAATGCGATCAACGGGTAAATATAATTTATCATTATCCATATATTGGATTAGGATAAAATCCTGGGAAATAGCGCCCACTTTTAAATTGCAGAGTCCTTCAAATTGTCCCACACCATGTTCAATGTGAACAACAATATCTCCATGTTTCAATTCTTCAGGCTTGATAACCTGAAGGTCACGCGTAAACCTGGTTTTTAAATCTCTTCTTGCGCTACTCTGTCTTCGAATCCTTTTTTTGCCGAAAATTTCATTTTCAGTGACAAGGGCCAGGCCCTCTTCTTTAAAAACAAACCCTGAAGATACCTCTCCAAACAGATAATAAATTCCAGAGTTCTGTTCAATTGCTGCTCTGAAGTTATTACAAGGCACAGGTTCAAGGCCATAGGGTTGCAGCAATGACAGCAGCCGTTTTGCTTGGGATTCTTGACTGAGGACACACAGGACTATTCTTTTATGGGCCAAATGATTGTTAAACCAGTCAACCAGTGGGATTAAAGGATTATCTTTAATCCCCCCTCTTTTCAATGATGAAGACAAATCCGTGTTATCCTGAAACTCAAATAAAAGTTGCGGCAAATGTTCTTCACCACAAGGATCATTTACCAGATCAAAGGGTTTAAATGATATTTGTTTTTTTGATTTAATAAATGATTTTATATTATCCCATTTCAAATAAATGGAATCAGGTTCAACACAAAGCCGGTTCTCCGCTGCAGTGGCTTTATAATTGATCAACACCTTATTTTCAAAATCCATTGCCCTGGATTCAAGATCGTCGGGAGAATCCATCACCAAAAGCGTATTTTCAGGGATATAGTCAAAAAAATTATCTAATTCTTCATAAACTATGGAAAGCATACTTTCAACACCCGGGAATCTTCCAAATTCACGGGTCTCATTCACATATGCTCTTATTTTTGATGCTTCAAGTCTGGCAAGGGTTCCAGCCTGTCTGAGACGGGCCAGGATATGTGGCTGATTTTCTTTGGTCAATATTGCTTCTGTTGCCGGAATAATGATGATTTCATAAATTTCCTTTACCCCTCTCTGGGTAAAGACAGAAAAATACCGGATGGATTCCACCAGATCCCCGAAAAATTCAATGCGCACGGGATATTTTTCACCTGGAGAAAAAATATCCAGAATACCGCCACGCACGGAATACTCTCCTGGATCTTCCACAAGAGATGTTTTGTTATACCCGCCGGATTCAAGTTTCAAAACCAGGGCATCCCTGTCAATTTCCTCATTGGCAATGACCAGTTCGGCAAAATCATTCAAGTTTTTCTTTGGAATCAGTTTTTGTAAAATGGTGTCCACAACCGTTACAATAATTAAGGGTTCTGAACCTGAATTCATGATTTTTGATAAAGTTGCAAGCCTGTTTGTAGATGTTTCTTTATGGTAGGCCAGGGATTTAAAAGGCAGGATATGATATCCCGGGAAAAAAACAATTTTATCTTTTTTGTCTGGCAGAAAAAAATTCAATTCATCTAAAAACTCTATCGCTTTTTTTGTATCCTTTAAAACAACAAGAATTGAAACTTTAGAGAATGCATACCATTTAGAAGTCAGATAGGCTTTATGAGACCCTTCTGTCGGGGTGATCACCACACTATTATCAATATTTTTAACATCTTTGATTAAATGCTTTGACATATTTACCTGAACACTCAAAATTGACTGAATAGAAAGTTTCCTTTAACCTGAAGGTCACTCGTGAAAATCATGGTCTTGATTTAAAGGAAACTTTGAAAAGAATCAAGAAAAATTGTAACTATTCAGCTCTTATGCTTGAAACCGCCCTATCCGATGGATATTTGTTTCGATGCTAAACGCTTAACCTCCTGCAAATATCCATCAGACAGGGCTTTGAGATAACTTCTTTTAACGGGCTAAACAATTACAAAAAATTAAAACAAAATTATTTGAACTTATTGGCTAGACCATTGTCAATCACATAGATGCATGCCTCATTGGCCCCCTGGCTTGTATACCCGAATTTTTTAGAAAGGTTGTCTAAAAGGAATTTCACATCTTTTTTAATCCGTTTGTCATGGGCTTTAAATTTATCCGTGTCAAAATCCTTGATGGCATTCCTGAAATTTTCATTTTCAATAAAAGGTTCCAGCACCCTTTTTTTCAGGTTGTGAACGTATCGCTGGTATAAGGATTCAAACAGCCGGGTTTCCATAATATTTTTCCCTTCAATCATGATCTCATGGGAAAGTGTTCGTGTGATAAACTCTTTTAAGACATCGTTCCTTATCTCCTGTCTTTTTTTCTTGTCCATATCCTCAGAAAGAAGCCGGTTTTCAATGCTTTCAAGAAAGGCTTCGGTCACGTGGATCTCTTCTTTTGTAAAAATACACTTTACGATTGAATCAATGTCGTTGGTCACAGCAGAAATGTAATTTTTAATATCTTTGGCAATCTGTTCCTCGTTGTAATAATATAAGGATTCTTTAACCTGTTGAAGGATGCTGTAGTCATACATTCGTAATAAAGATTCAAGAAATCCCTGGGGGATCAATTTTCCCATCTGATCATCAAGCTTACTGAAAAAAGTGCATAAATCAGGCATATTGATCAACCGGTCTTCTTTGGCATATTTAGAATAAAATTGATCAAATATTTTAATGGCATCCCGGCCGGACAGCCCTTCTTTCCCATAAATTTCAGATTCTGCAATAATTTTTTTGAGCATATGATTGTCCAGAGATTTAACATCTTCTTCTACCAGCCATTTAGGAACATTGCCTGAAAACAATTCCATTTTTAACAGCAAAAGCTGGTCATCACAAAAATTCTTATATTTTAAAGGATCTTTTATCCACTGAGCCAAGGCCAGTGATTTTTTGCCGACTCTCGTGCAGATGATGATCCTGGCAAAATTTCCAAGAACCATTGGAAGAAAACTGCCTTCAATGTGCCGGCCAAAAATATTATGATAAATCTTAACTTCTGTTTTAACATCAAGGACATAAGGAATATCAATATATTGAATCCTGTCTTCAAAGGAAGGCAAATCTCGGATACTTCGTTTGTCCTCGGGATTCATTAAAGCAAAAAACAATGAATCCACTCTTTCTTCAATATCTTCAACCTTGTGAAGCCCTTCACTGATAATATTATGAAGTTCAACCATGCGATCAATGTTGTGGGCCTTGATATCCATGAGCGCATAAATCCCATTATTAATTTTTGCAAATCGTGAATACACATAATTGACCACATTGCTGTCCTGGAACAGGGTGTTTATCCTTTTTTGAAGCATTTGATTGTAAATAATATTTTGTTTTAACGGCCTGTCCCCGGGGTTAAATACACTGATACCGTTTCCAAGGCGCCGGTTAAAATAGTAAGGCCGGACATAGAGCATTTTAAATACTTCGATGGGATTGCCCAATCGTTCCAATAATGAATGATAGATAGAAGAACAAATCGTACAAACTTCTTCTTTAAACACCCATTCATATTCTTTTTCTGTAAACAGACGCCATTTGAATTCATCATTTTTAATCAATTCATCCAGGACAATTCTTCGCTGATCTTTGGGTATGACCAGAAAAGGATTGTCATGGGAAATGCAGGGCACTTCAATATAGTCGGTATTTGTACCGACATATAAACTGTCACCTGGCTCCTGTTTAACATCTGGATCTTCTTTTTTTTCAACATAGTGAATGAATTTTTCAAAAGCAGACACAGACAAAGACGTGTCTTTGTCCTGGAGTTTCTTAATATTCAGTCGCCATACGATCTCATATCTTAGGCCTTTTTCAGTATTGGCATAAATTTCAAATTTTTTTAACAAATTGTTTAAAAATGTACTCTTTCCGCATCCATGTGGGCCATCAAAAATATATATCCGATTTTGCTGTGCACCATGGCGTAGATACTCCATCTGCTTCATAAACCTATTGGCAAAAAGCATATCAGTGAAATATGGATTTTCAGAGTCTTCAACAAAAAGCCTTGAACAATCATATTTAGTAAAGGTCAGCTTATCAATATCCCCGGTTATTGTGTCTTCTGATTCGTCAACATAATATTTTATCATATCGTGGAAGGTCTGAAAAATATTCCGCAAAATCTGGGAGGGATTTTTCTTTAAAATATTTAAAAATTCTTCAAAGGGAACCGGCGCAAGCCTTTGGTAATCACTTATATTTTTATCCAATAAATCAAGGGTTTGATCAATAGAGTTTTCTTTTGAAGGCATTGTTTCCATATTAAATTATACCTCCTTTTTAGAAAGTTTGCGGTTTTCCATCACATAAACCATTCTTTTCCATTTAACAGGTTCAAGCTTTTTTTCGTCAGTTTTAAGAGAACCCGGATCCCAAAAATTGGCATAGTTTGTTGCGGTCTGTCCCGATATCACAGGTTCACTGGTTTCAAGGTTAATTTGCCCTCCCCACAAATATTCTATGCCCATCATGGTATTTTCAATAAAATCCATCTTTAAAGATTTATTTTCAAATTTATGATTCAGATACAATATTCCATCCCTGGTAAAAGCTTTATCTACAAATATTTCAGGAGGGTGATACAGGGTATCAATGATCATCTCCTTGTAATCTTGCGCCTTTTTGGATTTAATATAGTATTCCCAGGACATCCTGGGATTATTAAACCGCTTGCCTGCCACAAAAAGATTATGTCTGGCAACAAATTCCTGATCCACAAATGTATTGATAAAGGTAAAATCATTAAAATTTTCTCGAGCCTTTAATATGAACTCATCACCTGAATTTTTGCTTTGGTTATAGTTTTTCTTTTTTATCTCATCTTTTAAAAACATATAATCGAAACTATAACATCCCTTATCTTCCATATCTTTAATATGTTCAAAAAGTCTCATTCCAAGGGCATAGGGATTTAATCCTACTTTTGGCATGGATGTTACATTTGCATTTACTTTGGCAAAGTCTACTTCATGACCGCAGATCCTGTCATCTCTCATAAAAAGATATTCATGCCAATAGCTTGCCCACCCCTCATTCATAATTTTTGTTCTAATCTGTGGTTGAAAATATAAAGATGTATTCTTAACAATTTGGATCACAGATTTGATCCATTTATTTTCATCTTCTTTTAAAAATGATGAATGTTGAAGGATATATTCCACAATATCAAGTTCCGGCTTTATTTTTATGGCTGCTTCTTTTTTATATAATTCTTCAAATTCAGGATAAAGGCTTACCACTGGATCGAAAAAATCTTCATTGCCATTGCGACCAGCATTGAATCTTGTAATCTCCTTTAAATATTCATGGTGTGATACATTTTTAATTTTTTGTAAAAATGTATCAAAATAATAATCTGTTTTGCCTAATTGCCGCCGGGTACCATTCATGATGGTGTTATTAAGTTCCTTTTGATACCCCACAAGGTTATCAATGCCCCGGGAAAACTCAATGGCATAATCAACCCACCTGCCCTTTTCAGATCGAAGCTGGGCAATGAGCCTCTTATCTGACAATGCCTGACCTGTTAAATCAATATCCCATGTGTTTTTATAGAAAAGATTGTTCTGAAAAAAGTCGATATGCCCTAAAACATGGTAAAAAATCATTACATTGAGCCAATCAGGGTTGTTATCATTGTAAAATGAAATGGCTGGCCGGGTGTTAATGACTGTTTCATAGGGATTGGAAGGATAGGCTTCGTACATGCCTTTTCCTGACAGGACTCTTACATCATGTACCCAGTAGTCATAAAGTGTCGGAATCATGATTTTGGGACTCAACTCAATCATGTCTCGATTGGTCACGATATATTCAAGGGTTTCATCATCAAACTTCAAGCCTTGATCCCGGGCCCGAAGTTTGCATTCTTCCATTATGCCTTTCACATGTTGACTTACAAGTTCCATGTATTCCTCCGGTTAAAATTATCGTCCGCCTTGTACTCGGCTCACAGAGGAGCGTATGCTCACAAAATTTTTCAGGTTTTCTTCAAATGGTGAGTTCCCTCCAATCTTATGAAATAAGTTTTTTTATGCCTTGAATAATTCTTGAGTCATCTGCATCTTCACCCATTACATCCATTTTAATCAAACTGCTGTGTTTATTGAGTATGCCCGATAATTTCAAATACTTTTCCACTTCAGTCTGATTTGAACCAGCATAGGAATGCTCTACAATGGAAATACCGATTCTGGACACATAATTCAGCATTTTTTCAATCTCGGCAATGGTTTGTTTTCCTTCCTTATCCCAGTCATCGCCATCTGTACCGTGAAAGACATAGATATTATAATCCCGTGCCAGATTCTCTCTTTCAACAATATCATTTACCATTTTGAATGCAGTAAATACCTTGGTACCACCGGCTACTTTATAAGAATAGTACTTATAAAAATCAGATACTTCCTTGGCTTCGGTATCGTGAAGGATAAACCGTGTTTCAACTTGCTTTTCATATTGATATAAAAGCCAGGAAT
>CAYWGN010000170.1:0-11651 GCA_964457495.1 uncultured Desulfobacula sp. | reverse complement strand
ATTTCGAATGGTATATCAAAAGTAGAGAAATTGAATTTGAAGTCGGAATAATTAGTAATATTGAAAAGTATATTATTAAATCATCCATTTTCTTGATGGTATTATTGGTTTGGATTAATGTCTTTTCGAATCATGATAATTTTGTTTTGAAATCTTACACCCCTCAAGCGTCTGTGAATTTATATATCAAAAAGGATGATCTCGTTTTTAATAAAAGCCATTTAAATCAATTAAATCAGTTAGAGAAAATGTGTTTAGATGGAAAAGTGGAGCAAATAATTGTTTTATACAACTTTGATATCCAAAATCATAAATTATATAAGAGAATCATTTCAACAATTTCTTTATATTTTTCAGATGATAATATTATAGAAATGATGGAGCAAGATCATTTAAAAGAGAAAATCATTATTTTAAAACCACAATTTAAGAAATAGGTGATAAAATGGTTATTCCATATTTGGCAAACTATTCAGAAATAAACGAATTAAAAGAATCTGAATTTATTTATGACACAGAATTGCAATTAAATATTTTCAAACATAATAAAGGTAAAAAAGAAGTCGTTGCCTCTTTTATAAAATCATCTCACAATGAAAAAAATACTAAATTAGCTGGTCGAAAAAGAGAATTTATTGAGCCGACGATGCAAACGGCTAAATTAGAACCGTCTGATCCAGATGAATTTATTCTAGGCCCAACAATTAAAACGCTTTCATTGGAGCCTAGTGATCCAGATGAATATTTATTAGGTCCAACAAGTAGCACCCGCTCTATAGAACCCTCTGATCCTGATGAAATTAGCTTAGGACCAACAACCCTAACAGAAAATACAGAATCTGGAGATCCAGATGAACTAGTATTGGGGCCGACTACAATCACAAAAACAGGTGGAGAGCCATCCGACCCGGATGAAATATTTCCATATTGAAAATGGGATAGGGCATTGGCTTAAACATTGATTATTGGCTTATATATTTCAACAATCAACATGCACTGGGTTTCACCGGTGATGTTGGTGTTCTCTTAAAAAAATAGGATGAAAAATAAAGGGTATGGTAATACGATATTTCAGCATGATTTTGTGTCTACACTTTCAAAGAAAGATCACTTAACATTTTTAAAGAAATGGAGTACAACAGAATGATAAAAATAATACGTTATTTCTTTATTGCATTCGTTGTTATATCAATTTGTTTTTTTGCGGTTTTTATTTTTATATTTAGGCCTTATTCATTTGGTGATCCACCTCTAATTCCGTTTGGGTGGGGGTATCATCTTTCTGATAAATTCAAGGGGCAAGTTGCAAAGATTAAACCAATAAAAGGAATTCATATCCCTCAGAACCCTTTTTTAAATGATAGTACTTCTCAAAATATGCATGCTGACACATATGCCTCCGATACACATCCCATTGGGGGGCCATTAGGACAAAAACCCACAATTAAAAGCTATTCACATGGAAGAGTAGGAGGAGAATGCGCCTGTGTAACATTCGATAGTCGGAATAATATTGTTGCGATGTGTGCAACTTTTAAAGAATTTTCTCTCCTTTTACTTTCTCCTAAAAATCTCAAGCCTTTAGCAAGACTTAACCTACCTCCACGCGCATCAAATAAAACTTATAATTTACGGAAAATAATGAGCGATACTTCTGGCGGAGCCTACTTTTTCCTAGATAATTTGGACCGTGCCGTTTTAGTTGATGCAGATCAAAATTTAAAAATAATTGCCCAACGCTGGGAAAACGGACAGCCACAATTTGTTATAGAAAAAACATTTGATCTTCTTCCTTTGTTAATCAAATTTACATCCCGCAATGATGTATTCACGTCTGTCTTACCAGACTGGAATGGTCGGTATTGGTTTGTTTCAAGAGGAGGGATAGTTGGTTATTTGGATCCAATAACAAAGGCAACTCATGCAATAAAATTACAAAATGAAGAAATTCAGAATTCCTTCGTTATAGATGAGAATGGAGTTTATGTGGTGAGCGATAGTGCATTGTATGGAATTACTATTGAAGAGGGTAATGATAATCCGGTTATCATTTGGAGAGAAACCTATGAGATTTCTTCTCTCAAAAAACCTGGCACCATTACAAATGGATCCGGTTCCACACCAACTCTTATTGGTGAGAAATTTATTGCGATAACTGACAACGCAACACCAAAAATAAATGTATTAGTATATCGAAGAGGATTTTCAACAATAAAATCTCGATTGGTATGCCAAGTCCCAGTTTTTAAGGCAGGGAAAAGTGCAACCGAAAATACGCTGATTGGGCTTGGTAATTCAATTATCGTTGAAAATAACTTTGGGTATGATCTGTTTCCAACCATGATGTTTGGGAAAACTGGAGAAGGTGGCCTATCGAGGGTAGATTTTAACGAAGAAACAGGAGAGGGTTCAATTATATGGACAAATCCGATTATTTCTCAAACAACCGTTCCAAAGCTTTCTTTAGAAACAGGTCTCATTTATGTTTATGCTAAAGATCCTTCCGTTCGTTGGGGAATTGATGCGTACTATTTTTCTGCAATTGATTTTGAGACGGGCGAAACTGTATTCCAACAACTCACAGGAACAGGAGTGTCATACGATAACAACTGGGCTCCAATTACAATAGGACCGGACCGTTCTGCTTATATTGGAGTTCTAAGAGGTCTTGTTAAAATATCTGATGGAGATAATGATTAGTGAAAAATTCTGCAGATGAAATCATATCCTCGGCATATGATAAAATTGATCTTGATATTTCTAAAATTATGGTCATGGTACTTACGTTTTTTTATGGAACTGGGTATCTGATTCAGTCAATTACACTTAGAAATTATGGTGTTTATAGATTCGAGGCTGTTAAATTACAATATATTGAAGTTGGTATTACTTTTACAGTGCTTTTATTATTAGTGACGTTAATGCCTGTCTCACTATTTCACGCCCATTTTAGAATTCGGAAAAAATCAAATTTGCCGAATAAAAAAATTGGGGCTGCAGGATACCTTGCTAATACCTATAATTTATTATTTTTAGTTCTGTTTCTTGCTTTATTTATTACCCAAAATGAATGGAATTCTGTACTAAATTTTCCGTTGGGAAAATATGAGATTAATTTAAATATTGCATTTTCAATTTATTGTGCCATTTCGATTTTTGTGCTCATAATATTGCCGCTTGTAGAGCGGGAAATAGTTAAAAAAAATGTACTTGTAAAACCGCTTTTTTGGATATTTGTTGAGCCTATTCGATATTCAGGTGTTTTAGCGGGAATTTTAATAGATTTATCTTTGTTCAATACGTTCACTTGGTTTCAGGTACTTACCATTAAAGGATTGACATTCGTTTTATCAGCTATTCTTCTTTTTGGTATTGCGTCTGTGATCATTTTCTATATGCGAAAACTTGGTGATAAAAGAAGCCTTCATGTGCTTTTCGCTGTGGGGTCTACAGGTTTGCTTCTCTTGTTGTATATTTGCATAAATGCATATGTTTATTCTGTTGTCAGACATATCCCAATGAATAGAGGTGGAAAATTACCATTATCAATAGCCCATTTAATAACAAAACAAGAAGTTTTCAAAACGATTCCGATTCATGACATCAATCAGACAAACAAAATTATAAGTATAGGCCCTGTTTATGTAATAGATGAAACAAATGACTATTTTTACGTTGCAAAGGAAGAATCTGGAGAGTGGTACAAAAAGTGGGTTACAACGTTTGCAATTAAAAAAAGTGAAATTTTATATATACGCAATGAACGTGTGACGAACGGGGGGCCACGTTCAAACCAATTGTGAATGTCTGGGGTCAAACCTTGATTATTGCATTATAGATTCCAACAATCCAAATGAACACGGATACAAATTCTGCTACGCTCCATTTGCACCGGTTATTTGGGGTGTTATGACGGACAGGGCGAAGCAAAGCTTCAGCCGTAGTCAAGGGTGAATTTACCACCCCACCACCCCGGGCCGTTGAACATACCACTGCACGTGGACAAGCCAGTGAGTTAAACATTTGTAGCCTTTTATCTGCTTAGGAGTAAAATGATCAAGGAATCTACCATTCGAAAAAAATTAGCCAAAAGTCTTTCGGTTCTTGAAGACGGGTTAGTATTAATTGAAGAAGAGCATTATTTGCCCAGCAAATTAGGGACAAAAGGGTTCATTGACATTTTGGCAAAAGATAAATTTGGGAATCGGGTGATCATAGAACTTAAAAGAAGCAACCAAGCTGCTCGTCAAGCATTACATGAAATTTTCAAATACGTTGCTCTATTTTCAATGTATCATGGTCTTCCTTCATACAAAATTAGATGTTTTATCGTTTCGACTGAATGGCGTGAACTAAAAGTACCTTATTCCCAATATATTATGACAACAGACACACAAACCATCGGGTATTCAATTGAAGTTGGTTCAGATGGAAGCATTCTAAAAGCAAGTTTGGTTGAAGCTCTTGATTTGTCTGATCATATTAAACCATTTGAACAGCACAGTATTTATTTGTTTTGCAAGGAGATTGACAGAGATAATTCTGTTAGTAAACTATCAGAGATGGTCAAAAAGAATGGTTGTGAGAGTTACTTTCTTATTAACATCGATTATAATGGTGAAAATCAAGCAATAATTCATCCTTTTGGAATTTACCTTGTGCCATTAAAATTACAGATTACAGCACAGAATCACTTTGATAAAAAGATAAGAGAAGAATATGAAATATCAGGTGATGAACAAGTAGAGGTCGATTTTATCGAAAGTGAGTTTTTAACCGCTGTAAGTACGGAGGCATATAATAAACAATTAGGGAACGACAGCTTTGAAATCGGTTATCCAGAAAAATATGTATCTTTAAAACATCAAGGCTGGAGGCCATCTTCAATTAAAAGAAATGGTCATTACAAATCAAGTGTTGCTATGTCTGATGACGAACTTGAAACGTTTGTAGCTGGTGTCGAGGGGCAAAACCCAATTAGATTTTATAGAGTATCATCTCCTGCATTCAAACTTGATTGGAAAAATGTTAAGGAAAATGTTTTTAGGGTTTTGGAAGGCAATCAATCCTGGATTGATGCTTTTGATTGGTTTAGTGGTTATATCGAGAATAAATATAGTAACTCGCAAGTATCATTCCAGATCTATAATCCACTATGCTTGCCAATTTCATTGTATAAATTTTTCACAACAAATGATGGCGGTTATTTGCCATCATTAGAATTTGTTTCATGGGATGATGAAAATAAGGTGATTCATTCTGTTATTGGAATAATAGAATGGGATAAATCAATTAAACCCGATTCTTTTAAAAAAATCATGAGTGAGACATGCGAGGATATTGATGATTTTTTAATGCTCCGACACCTTGGAGAAGCTTGGTTGCATGATACTAAGTTAATGAAAAATGCATGGATTTCATTATACTCTAAAAATGAACATTATTTCGGCAGAAAAAAATGACGTTTCAAGAATTAAAATAAAAAAATCATGTGATACTATTGATTTTCAAAATGATGATAATGAGTTTGAAAGTATTTTAAGCTTTATTGAGATGAATGCAGAATTTGCTGATGAACTTGTAAACAGCATGAATAAAATTATAGTGGAATTATAATTTTAGCTAAAAAAAAGATGCACTTGACTGATCAACTGGCGCGATTTATTCCAAGCCTCTCTTCGGCAAGTGATAATCGTGTTCGCTAACAGATCCAGGAGATTAATGTGGCTGATTACATAAACAAAAATATTCTTAGTCAAGCATATATTCATATTGAACCTGAAGCACTTGATTCAAAAGAAGATATAGATAATTTTAAAGAGCAGATCAGTGAATTTACTCGGACCCGAACTTCATTTTTTCTTTCTCCAGAGGTTCAAGTTGATGTCGAGTTCAAGCCAGGTTCTCTCAAAGCTAAAATTACAGTCATGGGGACTGTTTTAATCTTAATTCAGGGAATTTCAAATTATAAAAATTTCAGGGAGGGTATTCAACTTCTTTATAGTGATACTAAAAGGCTATCTGAGTATATAATATCCGAAAGCCTCTATAAAACACGTACTAAGCATCATAATATTATCCACCTTGAAGCTCGTGCAGGTGTTATTGGATCTATACAAAAAGTTATAAATCAACTTGAACGTATTAAGTATGGTGCAAAGGGGACAATGCTTGCTGATGAAATTGTTGATAAAATTAAGAAGTCAAAATCTGAAATCAATAAACTTTTAAATAATATAAGTGACAAAGGTGATAGAAACTTTGTAAACAATGGCCTATTAGATCTTGCTAACGAATTACCAGAGACCCCCAAGCCACCAAAGGATAAAACAAATACCAGCAACAGTGTTGCAATTTATCGTGAAGAAAGAAAAAAATTGATTGCTATACTTAATAGAACGCCTGTTGATAAATAAATTAAGGGGCCGCAAAAAGCCGCGCTCCTGCTTTAGATTTATGCAAAGAATATTAAAAGAAAAGAATCATCATGAGTTCTAATCAACCCAAGAAAATTTATAAATATCAAAGCTTCAGTAAATGGACACTCCAGAAAAGGGGTCAGGTCTTTATTTGGCTTGCTGAATAATTCAACAATCAACATGCACCGGATTTCACCGGTGATGTTGGTGGTTAAGGACATCCGCGGGGCGGGCTGGAAAATTGCCCGATTATATGGTACTGCTGAAGCTTTGCTTCACAGCCGCATAACTGTGTTATGAAGGACATGGTGAAGCAAAGCTTCAGCAGTAGTCAAAGGTGAATTTCCACCCCACTCCCCCGGGCCTATCAACATACCACTGCACGTGGACAAGCCAGTGAGTTAATAAGTTATAGATTATAGAAAAATCATCTGGATAAAGTATGAATCATTTGAATAGTGATAATTTGGAAAACGGTTTATTAACAGCCAGATTAGAAACTGAAAATAAGATCTGGATTCAAGAAGAAAACAGGATAATTCTTGTCGATAATCTATCCGAGCATCAGGAACGAGTTCGGGCAAGAGAAATAGGTCAAATAGCGAATCGTGAATTGCACCATGATGGGGGGATCTATCATGAAAGTGATCCAGCAGATTCCAGAGATATCCATCTTTATTTTTATGTCTCCGATATAAGAGTCGTGGGTTTTGCAATTTTTGAGAAAAGAGATTGTGTTTGTAAATATACGTGGGATGAATATGATAAAAGGGTTCAAAAAGAATTAAAAGCACACTGCCCCATATGGTCTCTTGGGTTAATTTGGTTTCATAAAAAATATCGAAAAACCGGGGTTGCAACTCAATTATTTCAGATTGGCCTGAAGCACCTTAAAATCGGAATTAATAAAGTCGGATTGTATACACCCTTCACTGAAGAGGGCGAAGCTTGGGCCAGAGCTACCTTTGAGAATGAATTTATTGTTGCAAAATAAAAATCTAACATTGCTGTTGCAGGTAACGACTCGTACTTCGCCGCCCCTGAAACACACCGTTAAAGGATAAAATAATCTATGACAATCTCAATGAATTTATGGCGTATCGGAGAAGAAAATAAACTTAAACCCGTCCAAAAGAGTAAAGTCAACTTTGAAAATGATTTAGAAGAATGGATATTAGAAGATCCAACTATTCTTAATTCCGATTTAATGATTTTAGGGAGGCAAATTCATACAGACTTCGGTGGATATATTGATATTTTAGCATTAGATGCCGAGGGAGATCTTGTAATTATTGAACTTAAAAGGAATAAAACTCCAAGAGATGTTGTGGCTCAATGTTTGGATTATGCTTCATGGGTTAGTGAACTTAATTATAAGCGAATTATTAACCTTTATAAAAAACATAATGGGAAAAATCTTTCAGATCAGTATCAAGAGTTTTTTAACGAGCAATTACCAGAGTCTTTGAATGAGAATCACCAGATCGTTATTGTTGCAGCCTCATTAGACGATGCCACCGAGCGAATAATACAATACCTTTCAGACAAACACTCCATGAACATAAATGCAGTGTTTTTTAATATCTTCGAACTAAATGGCACCCAAATTTTAGGCCGATCATGGTTTAAAGATCCTGAAATAATAGAAGAAAAAGCATCAATTGGGAAAAGAGCTCCTTGGACCGGATATTGGTTTGTAAACACTGGGATAAGAGAAGACAGACCGAGAGACTGGGAACTAAATATAAAATATTCTTATATGAGTGCTGGAAATGGTCCTCGACAGGCTGTTACAGAACTAAAAATATTTTCAAAAAACTACCATATATACCAATTTTAATTGGGGTTGACTACCACATGATGTGGTTATTTTCATAAATTGCTCATTCCGTAACAGCCTGTCGATGGATTAATGCTATTAAAAAACTTAAATTTGGTGACAAAATTTTTGCATATATATCCGGAACTGGCTACGTTGGATATGGGATTGTCGAAGAAGAGGCTGTTCATGTTTCAGAATATCAAGTTGATGGAAAAAAGCTAATAGACGATTTACCAGATGAACATCCCTGGAAGGGACAAGAATATGCCCAAAATGATGGCGAATGGTTAACAAAAATTAATTGGATAAAAACATTTCCAAAAGAAGAAGCGAAACGAATCCCAAATATTTTTGCGAATCAAAATGTAGTATGCAAATTACGAGATCACAGAACTTTTGATTTTCTTGTTAAGAAGTTCGATATAGATCAGGAAAACCGATAAAATAAGTATAAAATTGAGGGATCAAATTATTTAGTTTCAACAATTCAAATCAAGCGGATTTCACCGCTTATTTGGGGGTTATGCAGTGAGGTAGTCGCTTTGAAAAGTATAGAAATTTTGGAGAGGAATTATGTCTAAACCCATAGAAATTTTACGTGGAGTTGTGCACCCTTGGTATTGTGACACCTTCGGGCATATGAATGTTCGTTGGTATAGCCACTTTTTCGATGATGCCGCATTTCACCTATGGCCGCTTTACTGGGGGAGTCACAAAAAAATGCAGAATGAGCTTGGAGTTCATACGGTAGTGGCCTCGGCGATGGTTCAGTTTCAGCAGGAACTGGTAGCAGGAGATTTGATTATAGTAGAAGGTTTGCTGACCCGCATTGGCCGCAAAAGTTGTACTTTTACAGAACGAATGTTGCATGTTGACACGAAGGAAGTGCATGCCACATACGAAACTGTGGAAGTATTCTTTGATCCGCAAACACGCAAGCCAATAGAAATGCCAGCCTCAATCAGGCAGGCACTTGAAAATGCATAACCCAGCGCTGCACCGGACCGCAAGGGGCGGCTTTTTCAAAACCTGTGACAACTTTGGGACAGTGTTACTCTTAGCAAAATTTAGTGGAACCCTTGTTCCCTCGCTTCGCTCGGCGGCCCGTGAGCTTAAACGAACCAGGACGCCGGGCGCGGGATGGACAATCGCCCGCTTATATGTTACCGCTGTAACTTTAGCAGCGGCAGTAAGGATGATAGCCCTTATCCCACTTTCCTCGGGCCTGTTAACAAGCCGTTGCACGTAGGTAAGCTTGTGAACTTAACATTATACGCTTATATCAAGTTCATAGCATTGTTGGTAGTGTGTCGTATAAAATATACGAAATTGTTAGCGGCAAATATGTAAACATACAAACAAGATGGTTTATATGGATAAAATAACTGAATTAGCGGTGAAAGAGGTTGTTAAAAAATACAACCCACATACTGTAATTGTCTATGGCTCAAGAGCGAAAGGTGATGCCACAGATGAAAGCGATGTAGATATCGCATGTTTTCTTGATTCTCCAACTGTTTCTGAAGATTTCAGAGACATGAATGGTATTTTTCTTGATGCATGGATACATCCTACAGAATCAATGAAAAATCCAAATAATTTTGTAAAAATGGGTGAGGCATTCTGTGCTTTAGATAAGTTCGGGCTTGGAAGCCAGTTATTGCAACAAATAAATATAAAAATAAAAGATGGCCCAATCCCCTTAACTGAAAAAGAGAAATTCAATATCATAGAGTTGAGATTTAAAATACTAAAGCGGTCAGGCAAAGGTGATATAGAAGGAAATCATAGAAGGTCATGGTTACAGCACGACCTGCTTGGGACATATTTCATTTTGAGGGACAAGTGGTTCCTTGGGGCAAAGAGCAGCTTATCTTGGCTAAAAGTTAACGATGATATTGCTTTCGAGCTGTTTGAGAGTGCCTATCAATTCCCAGATGATTATGAAGCTTTAAAAAAACTGACACATTACACAATCAGCGTATAATCGGGTAGCCGGGGGTTTTAATCCCCCAGCCCCCACAACACCCTGCATGCGGGTCCGCACAGGGCGTTTCACCAAAGTTATCGGGCCGTAGCCGGATAATGAATTTTCACCCACTGTTCTTTGACAGATATTAACCCTTGTTCAGATAGCCATTGATTGGTCATACCGGTCTGTGTTGCCATGGTTCTTGAAAGATGCCATGGCCCTCTGCGACTGAGTGCTGTATAAATGGCCTGTCTTTTGAAAGTACCTAGTTTGAGAATATTCCGGACTTTGGTACGGGTATAGCGCCACTGTTTCCAGTAGCACATCCGCATCCGGCGGCAGAGCCGTTCATCTAATCCCGGGATGGGACTGTAATACTCCGATATCCCGTAATAGTTGATCCAGCCCCGCACGTACTCCGCCAACTTTTTATAACGGTATTCCATCGAGACAAACCAGCTCCTTCCGGTAAAGAGGCGTAAACGCCGCTTAAACTCCAGAAAGGATTTATCACTCCATCTGATTTTGCCACGTACAAATACAAAACCAAGGAAACCACATTCCCCTACCGGAGCTACCTTGCTTTTCTTCTCGTTGACTTTGAGCCGCAGCTCTCTGTCGAGGAACCTTCGGATACTGGCCATCACACGAGTACCGGCACTGATGCTTTTCACCATAATGATGAAATCATCCGCATAACGTACAAAGTGGTGACCACGTCTTTCCAGTTCCTTGTCCAGGTCGTCGAGAAGGATATTAGCTAGCAACGGAGAAAGAGGACCGCCCTGGGGAACACCCGCAGGTGTTGCCAGAAGACGGCCTTTGACCATAACACCGGCTCTGAGATATTTACCGATAAGCCTAAGCACGCGCTTATCTTTTATCCGGCGGGATACTCTAACCATCAGGACATCATGATTCACTTTATCGAAAAATTTCGACAAATCGGTATCAACGGCTACAGAATAGCCCTGCCCTATAACCTAAAGGTCACACGTGAATTGTTTTACCTGCCGGACACCATCATGGGCCGATCTACCCGGTCTGAAGCCGCAACTTGATTCCGAAAACAACGGATCAAATATTAACCCGATGACCTGGGCAATGGCTTGCTGAATAATTCTATCCAGCACGGCTGGAATACCGAGTGGACGTTTACTTCCATCCGGCTTCGGTATTTCAACCCTTAGAACAGGAGAAGGAACATAAGTCCCTTCAAAAAGGTTTGAACGTATTTTAGGCCATAACTCACGAAAGGCGTCTGGAAATTGTTCAACGGTTACACCGTCGATTCCAGGAGCACCCTTGTTAGCCCGCACCTGTTTCCAGGCACGACGTACGTTCTCTGCTGAAAGAATACGTTCCAGTAGATGAGTCTTTGAAAATGGTACTTCCACAGCGCGCTTGTAAATTACTCCTCCATTCGCCTTCACGGTAT
>CAYWGN010000169.1:0-11715 GCA_964457495.1 uncultured Desulfobacula sp. | reverse complement strand
ACTGGAAGACATCACCAGAATGGGCACAAGAAACTAATCTAAAATATAACTTACAATCAATTATGGACAGAGCAAATATTGAATTCAATAATCCTTTTAAAAAAACAAATAATCTCAGTCAATTATTCAAACAAGCCGAAATTGATGCAATAGGAATTAACATCTCGACAAATACAATTTATGCTACGGATATTGCTTTTCACGAAAATGGTCTATCTTATGGTGATAAATATGAAACAGCCAAAAGAATAACCAAAAAAATTATCCGTACAATACTATTACTTCAACAATATTTTAGTGCAGTCCCAAATCACAGGATAATTTTTGTTTCACCTAAAATTAATCCAGAACCCTTAAAAATACTTAAATCGGAAATATTAAGAATTTCAGATTTTTTAAAAAAAGAATCAATTAATTGCAGCATACTATTAATATCAAATGATCGCTTTCAAGATGAAATATTAACACCAATAACAAACTTATCAAAAAATGTTGCTGATACATCTGAATTATTTTTACGAAGTATTCAGTTGGTAAATTTATTCAAGCTGGTTGAGAAGCCACCACAGGTAAAACCGGTTATTTCGGGAACAAACCAATACAGAAAAAGGAAATCTGAGGAAAGGCAAAATAGAGATGAATCAACTCTTGAAATTAATAAAGTACGAAGGAAAGTTCCAAAGTGGTTTCAAAACCCCAATCAAATAAATAGTACGATTTTAATTGCTTATTTAAATTTGGCAATAAAATGTGAAACTGTCACTGAGCAAATGATAAAAAATGAGTGCCAAAATATTTCTGATTTTAAGGGGAATCTTAATCAAATGAAAAATTTTGGAGAAAAAAATCATGGCAAAGTGTTTGAAGATAACTTTGGTAACATAAGCTTGTGGGAACCTGTTAAAAAGTTTGTTCTCAATCAATACAAGGCTTATGAAAACATTTAATATCGGCATTATAGAAAGTGATCATTGGATAAAATGCATAAGTTCATAATTATATAACATGACGATTCACTGGGTTGCAGGGGTCTCAGCCGCTTTGAAAAGTTTTGGTTTAACAATCTTTATTACCACGAACAAGTTCTCTGGAAACCCCTGCAACCAGTGATTTTGTCGTTAGCGATATCAACGGGAAAGGAGAAATAATTGGAAATCAATTTCGAATGTCAAAAGTGCAAAACGATTTTTGATTGCGACGTAGGGCAAGTCTCGATTGATGAAAAGGCAATGCGCCCAAGATTTGAGAAAAAACTGGTTTGTCCGAAATGTGGTGAATTAACAATGGATGATGTCCACCTCACAGAGCTTGGACAGAGTCAGCTAACTGAAGCAACAATGGATTTCTGAAGAAAAGTCTAAGGGAACAAGAGCAAGGCTGAATCGCTAACAAACGGCTACACCGGACACCAGAAGCCGCGCCGCTTAGAAATACCCTTATAAAATTGATAGAAATTGGCTCTTAACAAATTCTGTGTAAGCTTCTGGCGCGAAACATACATTAGCAGAAACAAAGATAGCAGATGAAACCAGGAAAAAATGACATACCAGTTAAACTTAAAATATCTGGTAGACAATTAAAGGAACTACAAAAGCATACATGGCAAATGTGTGAAGCTTTTGGGTTAGATGGGAAAATTGAAAATTATAAAGGCACCAGACCGATTTCATTATACAGTTGGGATTTGGATTGCATTATTGATGTACTGTATATGGCCCTGGATGATGAAAAAGAATATCCAGAGAAGAAAGATGAGGGATATAAGAAGTTATATGAATTATATGTGAATCTAAAGAAGGCATACAAAGAAACATATGAATGTTGAGAAATCTGCTAACAAAAGGATTGAGCTGACCACAAAAGCCGAGCCGATTTTCTGTAAATTCAAAGTATTAGGCGGCTTTTGTGTCAGCTCATCCTTGACGTTAGATTCAGGATATAGAATATATAAATGGAACCACTTTCAAAAATAACTAATTTAGCTTTAGATGAAATAACAAATGGGGCATTTGTGAGTTTACCCCAATTGGCCATAACAGGGTTATTAAACGATTTTCAATATTCTTGGTTAAAAAAATTTAAAATCTCATATAATTATTCAATGTTGGATATTGCCAGAAATTTGTGTAATGGGCATAACAAAGCAGTATTTAAAGCTACTAACTGCAAAAATATTGAAGAAATTAGAAAAAAATTCTCTGTTTACATCAACAAAAGGCATAAAGCAGATGACAGAGTAATCATAAGTTTAACTTTTGACGGGAAACAAATAAATTCAGAATGGGTTGATATAGAACAATATTTGGAATCTAATAATGCAAATTAACTCGGACTGGCAAAAGTTGCTCCGCTTCGCTTTGCGCCTTTCGCCAGCCGGTTATTTGCGGCGTTCACTGCGACCAAAAAAGAGGATATATGTCTAAACAAGAAGGAATTATAATTCATTTTGATGAAGAGCAAAGAAATTATCTAATTCAAGATGACTATGAACAAGCAACTTTTCGGATACCTTAAGTGTACCGGATTGGAATAATATTTAATATCCGGAGCCTTTATGCTGGAAATTAAAAGTTTAGAAGACATCTCAGCCTTAAGTGAAAACTATGAGGTGGAGTGCAAGCTGGCGGCTGGAAAAGACGGCAAGGGCGAACTGCCAAAAGATTTCTGGTCAACTTACTGTGCGTTTGCAAATTCCTATGGCGGGGATGTTATTCTTGGCTTAAGGGAGACCCAAAAGGGGTTTAGGCTGAATGGGATCAGCAACCTTCAAAAAGTGCTGGATGATCTGTGGAGCACGTTAAATGATCCCCAAAAGGTCAGCATCAACCTGTTGAAAGAAAAAGATGTCAAATCCTTAAAGGTTGACGGATGCAACCTGATTCAAATCTCAATTCCAAGGGCGTTACGGAAGCAAAAACCGGTTTTCATCAATAACAACCCGCTGACCGGTACCTATAAACGACTGAACACTGGTGATTTTTTATGCGATCAGGAAACAGTCAAACGAATGATGGCAGAGCAGGTTGAAGAAAGCCGGGACATGGAACTGCTCAAGGGATACGGCATTGAAGACATTGATTTTGAAAGTTTTAATGCCTATCGCCAGGTCTATATCAACCGGGCACCGGATCATCCCTGGAATCAACTGGAACCGCTTCTTTTCCTGAAAAATATTGGTGCCTGGCGAAAGGACAGGGAAACAGGGGCGGGTTCCTTAACGCGGGCAGGGCTTTTAATGTTTGGGCAGCTTCCCTCCATACAGGAAGTTTTTCCCAATTATATGCTGGATTACCAGGAACGGCCTGAAGCAAAGACAGACGTCAGATGGATAGACAGGTTGACTCTTGATGGGTCATGGTCAGGGAATCTGTTTGATTTTTATAGAAAGGTTATCAAAAAACTGACGGTTGACTTGAAAATTCCTTTTAAGCTGAAAAAGGATCTGCGCCAGGACAATACTCTTGTTCATGATGCTTTGCGTGAGGCCCTGGTCAACAGCATTGTCCATGCGGATTATACTGAAAGAGCCTCTGTATTGATTGTTAAACGGCCGGATATGTTTGGATTCAGAAACCCGGGATTGATGCGGGTGCCTAAAGAAATTGCCGTTCAGGGGGGAGACAGCGACTGCCGGAATCGATTAATCCATCAAATGTTCAGATACATTGGTCTGGGAGAACAGGCCGGCAGTGGTATTCCAAAAATCTTCCAGGGCTGGGACAGCCAGCATTGGCGAAGCCCGGTCTTATATGAAAAAGAAAAGCCGTTTGATCAAACACTTCTGGAACTGAGGATGCTGGATCTTTTCCCGGAAAAAATTGTGAAAGGACTTCGGCATATGTTTGGCAGTCCATTTGACAGCTTGCCCAAACTGGAACGGCTGATACTGGCATCGGCTGCGACAGAGCAGGTTGTTACCCATCGAAGGATGACAGAAATTTCAACAGATCATACCCATGATTTGACACTGGCATTCCAGCGCCTGATGAAGGCTGAGCTTCTTGAGTCCAATGGTCGTGGCCGGGGCACAGTGTATCATCTTCCAGGACAAAAACTTCCCAGCGTGGACCAGATATTTTCAGAAAGTTCCGTTATGACCCTAGCAGAAAATGGTACTAGGGTCATAAGCTTGGGTCATAACACTGAGAGCTTGGGTCATAGCAGGTACAGTGAATCAGGCTGCCTGATTATCAAAGATCTCGAAAAACCCTTGATAGATAACCTTGATAAACTATCGGAAGATATAGCAGACAGTCTTATGACCCAAGCGCAAAAAGCAAGGGATAAAAAAAGGCTGAACAAAAAAGCTATGGTTGATATTGTGCTTAAGGTTTGTGAAAATTATTACCTGACCCAGCAGGTCCTGTGCCGGTTGGTAAATCGGGAATCAATTTCGTTTAGAAAGAACACCCTCAGACCCTTGCTTGATCAAGGGAAACTTGCCTTAGCCTTTCCCCAGACACCCACTCACTCCAAGCAGGCATATACAACTGTCAACAGAGGTGGAAATGATTAGCGAAGATCAACTGGAACAATTATGTATCTCCTGGTTCAAAGAAACCGGTTATCAAACGGTCACGGGAAAACAGATTTCACCGGAAGGAAAAACACCTGAAAGAGAAAATTACGGGCAGGTCATTTTATATGAAAGGCTTGTTTCCCAACTTAAACGCATCAATCCAAGTATCCCTTCAATTCTGATTGAGGATGCTGCAAAAAGAATAGCAATCCCAGAAACCCCGGTATTGACAAAAAATAATCATATTTTCCATAAATGTATAATTGAGGGACTTTCTGTAGAATTTAATGAAAAAGAAGAAAACAAGACCGAATATATTAAATTGATCGATTTTGATATAATTGAGAATAACCAGTTTCTGGTGGTTAATCAGTTCACTGTATCCGGGACAAAGCATTTTCGACGTCCGGATCTAATTGTCTTTATTAATGGATTGCCCATTGCAGTGATTGAATTAAAAAATCCCGTAGATGAGAATGCCGATATCTGGGATGCGTATAACCAACTGCAAACATATAAAGAAGAAATTTCAGACCTTTTTGTGTTTGTGGTTCAAGAGAAAAAATATTCTGACCGCCTTCTTGAAACACTCCGCAAATATAATAACCGAGCCATTGAAACTGCCCAGGTGATTGAAGAATTGATCCAAATGGCCAAGGATATGGCCAAAGATGATGAGATGGCTGAAAAATCAGGCCTGAACTCTGATGAAATCGCTTTCTATCGTGCCTTGATTCAAAATGAAAGTGCCGTAAGGGAATTAGGTGATAATAATCTCAGAGAGCTCGCTAAAGAAGTAACTCAAAAGTTAAAAAAAAGCACCACTGTTGACTGGCAGGTTCGAGACAGTGTTCGCGCCAAGTTACGGATATTGATTCGCAGAGCATTGAAACGATGGAAATATCCACCTGATGGAGCAAAAGAAGCTGTGGAACTTGTACTGAAGCAAGTTGAGGTTTTATCCAATACCTGGAGCAGGTAAGCATTCAAATCTATACAACAAAAAAATGCAGATAAACAGCAGATTTTGAGGTTACCATCCGGGTTAAACCGATAGAAAACAAAAAGAGAAGATATCAAGATACTGTGTTCAACAAATAAGTTGAGGCTGGTGGCAAAATATAAAACTGAATAAGTGCATTAAGCTTATTACCTGTGTTTATTTAAAAACCATTCTGGAGAATTAAAGGAATGAAAAACGAAATAGAAAATTCAAAAGGACAGTTTTTAGTCTATAAAGCAGAAGATGGCACTGTTAAAATAGATGTGAGATTGTCCGATGAAACAGTCTGGTTGACACAAAAATTAATGGCCGAACTGTTCCATACCAGTATTCCCAATATCAATATGCATCTAAAAAATATTTTTTCTGAAGGTGAACTTAAAGAAAGTTCAACTATTAAGGATTTCTTAATAGTTCAACAAGAGGGTACAAGAGAGGTAAAACGCAAACAGGTTTTTTATAATCTTGATGCAATTATATCTGTAGGTTATCGGATAAAAAGTCATGTTGCCACCCGGTTTCGTATCTGGGCAACTGAACGATTGAAAGAATATATTGTTAAAGGGTTTACCTTGGATGATGAGAGATTAAAAAATCCGGATCTCCCCTTTGATTACTTTGAAGAACTTACTCGCCGCATTCAGGACATCAGGACTTCTGAGCGGCGATTTTATCAAAAAATTACAGACATATATGCAACCAGTGTTGATTATGATCCTACTCTGAATATCAGCATAGATTTTTTTAAGACTGTACAGAATAAAATGCACTGGGCAATCACAGGGAAAACAGCGGCAGAAATTATTCATGCCAGAGCAGATGCCAAAAAACCAGATATGGGAGTAACAAATTATAGGGGTGTAAAGGTTCGCAAACAGGATATTGTTATTGCTAAAAATTATTTATCTGAAGATGAGCTTTTGGCATTAAACAATCTTGTTGAGCAATATTTAATTTTTGCCCAGGGCCAGGCAATGCGTAGAATCCCAATGCACATGAAAAATTGGATAAAAAAACTTGATGCTTTTTTAAGTATTAATGATAGAGAAACTTTGGAAGATGCCGGTAAAATTTCCCATGAAATGGCAAAACAAATTGCTGATGATGAATATGAGAAATTTAATAAATTAAGAATTGCCGACAGCCAAAAGTCATTGAGTGATTTTGATAAAGCCATTAAACAGATAGAAAGCAAAAAGAAAAAGTGAAAAGATGACAGGAGATTTTAGGGGGCATACAGTTTGTTGAACGAGACAATGAACAGCAAATCCAACAACATAATCCTGACGGATAAACCGCAGATTTTGAAAGTTGTCTAAAAGGGAGGGAAACTAATGATTTGGATATTGAAAGCAGAATTGCTTTTTGGAGCTTATGCAGAAGAAGATTGGGAAGGAATAATTGAAATTGAATCCTCATCAACTTTAGAAGATCTTCATTTTGCATTACAAGATAGCCTTGATTTTGATAATGATCACATGTATGAGTTTTATGTTTCGAGGACTAATAGAAGCCGTAAACGCATTCGGTATGATGATGAAAATGGATTGGTGTATGGAAAAACTTTGGAAGAACTATATCCGTTAGAAAAAAATAATAAACTTTTCTATTTATTTGATTATGGCGATAGCTGGACTTTTAAAATAACCAAAAGTAGGAAAAAACCTCAAAAGCCTATACAAGGGATAGCATATCCAAGATTAATTGAAGAAGTAGGTGCAAAGCCAGTACAATATCCGTCATGGGAATAAAAAATAATAGATAACGAATAAGGATTACTTTTGGACGTATTAGTTAACAGCTTGATACAAGGCAATGAAAATGTCGACTTTGAAAGTACCATTTGCATTTGATATAGATCGCAATCTGATTAAAGCTGATGAAGCCGAAAGGGAGCAGCAATATTATTGCCCAGGCTGTGAAGCTATATTAATTTTAAAAAAGGGGGAGAAAAAAGCTGCGCATTACTCACATAAAGAAAGCGATATTTGTACACAAGAGAGAATTATCCGCCAGGCTGCGAAATACTGTGTCAAGAATGCGGTTGATGGGTGGAAAAACAGCAGCTTACAAACCCCCATTTTGATGCGAGAGTGCCAAGCGTGTTGGGAAAAAGTTGATCAGGCTTTACCTGATAAAGTTGATTTAGCAGAAATCGATTTTGCATTTGGTAACCATCAACTTGATATTGCGCTGATGGCAAACGATGAAGTTTTAGCGGCTATTGTTATTGATATCGGTCAAGCCTTGGATGAATGTGAAAATTTATCGCTTGGTATTCCTTATATTTCTATTGATGGATGGAAAGTGATTGAGAACCCGATAGTATGGCAAGTAGAAATAGATACGTTTCGACTAGTCGCATGCGAAAAATGTAAAAACAGTCTTAGGTGTTTTCAAAAGCGAGTATTAAGAGTTTCCGAAAGAACGGGGATTAAGATCCCGGACTCATACTACCGCTATGGAATTACACATTGCTGGAAGTGTGGGGAAGAGATCATCGTATTTGCATGGCCGGAATGTGGGCATCAAACGATGGGTAAACCTAAAAAGGAACCGATTCCTAGAACGATACAATATCGCTTTTCAAAAACCGCAGGTCATAAGTATTGGGCAAATATATGCCCGAAATGTCGAATGATACAAGGATCGTTTTATTTACATAGTGAGCCAGGTGCTCCATTTTTTTCTGTAGATTGCGAAGACAATATACCAGAGAGCTATCAAAAAGATATGTACAGGATAGCATACTATGCAGAAAATACAGATGATCTTTAATAAACTGAGTAGGTGGTCAGGTCTATCTTTGACCCTTGTGATAAAGAAATCAACAAACCAAATGAAGCGGATGATACCGAATGAATGATCTTATCGGAAAAGACAAAGAATATTTTGTTTTTATTCAGGAAATAAAAAAACAAGTACAAAACGCACAGATAAAAGCCGCTGTTTCGGTTAATCAAGAACTTCTTCAATTGTATTGGAAGCTGGGCGAACAAATAGTTGAAAAGCAAAAGCAAACTTCCTGGGGAGATGGTTCAGTTAGTTCCATTTTGGAACATACCACTCAGTATGAGATAAAACAGCTTAAAGGTAAAAGAGGGATGATTTAATGGAACAGAACTCAGAAATAATCATTTATACTGATTCGGATGGCACAACAAAACTCCAGGTGCAATTGGAAGATGAAACTGTCTGGCTGACACAAGACCAGATGGCAATGCTGTTCGGGAAAGGAAGAACAACCATAACTGAACATATCGGGAATATTTTTAAAGAGGGGGAACTGAACGAAAAAGTGGTGTGTCGGCTTTTCCGACATACCGCAAAACATGGTGCAATAGAAGGTAAAACTCAAAGCAAGCAAGTCAAATATTACAATCTGGATGTCATAATTTCAGTTGGTTACAGGGTGAAATCAATACAGGGAACAAGGTTCCGCCAGTGGGCGACTAAACGGATTCATGAATACATTGTAAAAGGATTTACAATGGATGATGACCGATTGAAACAGGAAGGAGCAAGATCAAGATATTTTGAAGAACTTCTCCAAAGAATCCGGGATATCAGAAGCAGTGAAAGAAATTTTTACCAGAAAGTAACGGATATTTATGCAACCAGCATTGATTATAAAAATGATGCCGCTCTAACCAAAGAATTCTTTGCAACCGTCCAGAATAAAATGCACTATGCCATCCATGGCCAGACGGCCGCAGAGATGATAAGCCAAAGAGTTGATGCAGACAAACCTTTCTTAGGGCTTACCAGTTTTCAAGGCAAATATATAACCACAAGAGATATTTCAATTGCAAAAAATTATCTTTCAGAAGATGAACTCAAACAGCTCAATCTCATCGTCTCTATGTATCTTGACTTTGCCGAACTCCAGGCAACAAACGGCAGGTTAATGAAAATGCACGACTGGATTCAAAAACTTGATGATTTTCTGCGAGTCAGTGAAAAAGAGCTCCTGACAGATGCCGGGAAAGTCAGTCATAAAAAAGCGGTCGAAAAAGCAATGATTGAATATGAGAAATGCAGAAAAGCTGCGGATACAAAATATATTTCTGATTTTGATCGTGAGATGAAAAAGCTATTGAAAGATGAGAAAAATACATAAAAAAATGCTGCGGATAAAAATCGCAGATTTTGGTTGTTGGGCTGATCTAAGAGAGGTTTTTATAATCAATAAGAATACAATTGGTGTAAAAAATCATGAATCAACAGACAAGTAAAATTCCCATTTCTTCAATTATCCTTGATGAAGATATTTATCCCAGAAAGGGTATTGATCACAGGCGTGTGGCTATATTTGCCGAAAATATCAGGGATGGGTTTATGTTTGATCCCATTGAGGTGGAGCCCTGCCCTGACAGGCCAGGTTGGTATCGCCTGCTTGATGGGGCACACAGATGGAGAGGTTATAAGTCAACAGGAGTTGAAGAGGTGGAGGCCATCATAAAGGATCTGGATGGAAATGATCCTTTGCTGTATGCTGCAAAAAAAGCCATCGGCCCGAGACAATTGACGGAAGATGAGGCAAGGGATACGGCCCGGCGGGCATACACGGGAAATGCAAGTCTCAGCTCTGAGGATATTGGAAAGGCTATTGGCCGGGCAAGACGAACAGTGGATTCCTACATAGCTGATCTTCGCGCTGTGAACCAGATGGGGCTGGATATCAAGATATTCCGCATGAACCGCCTTGGCATCCCCCAGGACAGGATTGCAGAGAGATTGGGGTTAGATCAAAAGACAATTCATAACCATTTAGGAAAAATGGCAGTATTGCCAAATCTCCTAAATGGTGATTTGGCAATGGGATTTACAGTTGAATCAGTTGCTGAAAAGCACGGCTGGACCGATCCAATGGTCTGGTCTTTGGCCCTGGAAGGCAAAAACGATCATGACAGATTTAAGGAACTTGGCTGGGGATTTTGCACCTGGGACAAGTGGGAATGGAATGATTGTGATAATAGATTTGGGGATGACTGGCCCGGACGTATCCCGGCCCAGCTCATCGCACATATTATTCGTTATTTTTCAAAGCCAAATGACCTTATCCTTGATCCCATGGCCGGAGGAGGCGTGACCCAGGACACCTGCCTTGCCATGGGCCGCAGGTGCTGGGCCTTTGATATGATGGATCGGCCCAAAACCCGCCCTGAGATCGAACCTTGGACATGGGATATTTCATCTGATCAAGCGATTTTATGGCCTGTAAGTTCAAAGGGAAAACCTGATCTTATTATCTTTGATCCGCCTTACTTTGACAAAAAAGCGGATAGCTATGATAAAAAAAGCATTTCCGGTTTATCCAGAAAAGCATACCTTGAATTTCTTGAGGCCTTTTTAGCCCTGCTGAAACGCAATGTCAAAAAAAAGACACGACTTGCTTTTATCAATGCAGACTGGCGGGATTTTCAGAATACACCGGCAACAGAAGAAAAATATAAAACCGGCATCCTCATAGACGACTACCTTGATATCCTGAAAAGGACGGGATGGTATCATACGCATATCATACAGGCCCCCATGTCATCCCAGCGCTTCAATGCCGGAGTGGTTTCTGCAATGCAGAAAAAAAATATCCTGGGCGTTATCAGCAGGTATGTGATTATCCTGGGCCAGGAGGGATAGGACATAAAATATGGATAGAAATGAAAAACGAAATAGAGAATTCAAAATGAGAATTCATTACCCCGTCTTCCCCGGTAAGAATTCCCAATAGTTGCTATATCTCATAAAATCAATAGTATTTGTTTTTCTAAAATCATTATGATAAAGCCTAAATTGGCTGATCACGTTAGCAAATAATGACAAACGATAATAACTATGACAATAAATAAAAAAGACTTTTCAGAACGGATGCCGAGCTTTTGTACCAGGATGAAATCCATGGAAGCCTGTTTGATCAGGCAGATAAAACCCTTGATCTGATATTAACCAAATATCTGAAGGCATATATCAGCTATGAAGGCATCACCCGGGTTGAAACCTATCCTTTTCCCAAGAATGCTATAAGAGAGGTTCTGCTCAATGCCATTGTTCACAAAGATTACAGCAGTGGGGTTCCCATTCAGATAAGCGTATATGAAGATAAGATTTATTTCTGGAATGACGGTCAACTGCCGGAAACCTGGACTATTGAAAACCTTTTGAAAAAACATCCCTCAAAACCCTATAATCCTTT
>CAYWGN010000168.1:0-11730 GCA_964457495.1 uncultured Desulfobacula sp. | reverse complement strand
TTGAGTTAAATCATTTACACAAATCAATGGGCAACGTATAATGCTTTTTCAAATTATTTTTAAGGAGTTAATTTCATGAAAGGCTTTAAATTTGCCGGCATTTGTGCTGGAATTAAAAAAAATGGTGAAAAAGACCTGGGACTTATATATTGTGAGAGACTGGCTGCGGCTGCGGCTTTATTTACAAGAAACAAGGTGATGGCAGCACCGGTTCTTTTGGGTAAAGAAAAAATAAAAAAAGGCTTTTGCCAGGCTGTTCTTGTGAACTCTGGCAATGCCAATTGTTTTACAGGAAAGAAAGGAATTGACGATGCCATTGCATGTTCAAAATTGCTTGGCAGTTGCCTTGATATTGATGAAGACCTTGTTCTGGTTTCCTCAACAGGTGTCATTGGTGCGAATCTTCCCATGGATAAATTTGAGGCTGGAATTCCGGAAATTGTCAAACATCTTTCAGCTGATCATGTGGATGATTTTGCCGATGCTATTCTTACAACAGATACCCATCAAAAAATTGTAAAAAAATCAGGGGAAATTGGGAACAAAATATTTTCAATCATGGGGATTGCAAAAGGATCCGGTATGATTCGACCTGATATGGCCACCATGCTGGCATTCATTTGCACGGATGTAGATATTTCACCACAGGATTTAAAAATGTGTTTAAACACTGCCAATGAAAAATCTTTTAACCGGATTACAATTGATGGCGATACCAGCACCAATGACACCCTTTTGGCTCTTGCAAACGGTAGCTCAGAAGTTAAAATCAATGATACAGATTCTAAAAAAGTTTTTCAGGATGCGCTTGATAAAGTCTGTTTTCAACTTGCTAAAATGGTTGTCAAAGACGGGGAGGGTGCTACCAAGTTTGTACAGATTATTGTCAAAGGCGCTCAAACAAAACAGGATGCACTTAAAGCATCGGAAGCCATTGCCCATTCCAATCTGGTTAAGACAGCTATTTATGGAGAAGATCCCAACTGGGGAAGAATCACAGCTGCTGCCGGCAGATCAGGTGCCCAGGTTGTTGCTGAAAAAATGGATATTTTTTTTGATGAACAGCCTTTGGTTTTAAAGGGCCATTGGATGGGGGCAGAAGCTGAAAAGAAGACAGCCCAGATCATGAAAAAGAATGAAATAATCATTACGCTGGATCTAAATCTTGGAAAAGAGACTGACAGCTTTTTGTTTTGTGACTTAAGTGTTGATTATGTGAAAATAAATGCGGAATACAGATCGTAACATGCGGCTTCAAAAATACCTGGCCCATGCAGGGCTTTGCTCCAGGAGAAAAGCAGAAGAGCATATTTTAGACGGCCGGGTAAAAGTCAACGATCAGATTGTCACAGAACTTGGAACAAAAATTGATTTAGAAAAGGACAAGGTTTTTTTTAATAATGAAGCTATTATTTTAAAACAGGAATCACCAAAACTATATATTGCCCTGAACAAGCCAGTGGGTTACGTATCATCCTGTTCCCGACAGAACTCTAAAATTGTCCTTGATCTGATCAACGTTGATGAGCGGGTGTATCCTGTGGGGCGACTTGATAAAGATTCCAAGGGACTTTTACTGTTAACCAATGATGGAGATCTTCACAATAAATTATCCCATCCCTCTTTTAACCATGAAAAAGAGTATGTTGTGACAACTAATTATCCCATATCTAAAACCGGGTTGGAGAATATGGCACAGGGCATTGTCATTGACAACATCATAACGAGAAAGGCAAAAGTAAAACGCCTTTCAAAAAACAAATTCAAAATTGTTTTAAAACAAGGGAAAAACCGCCAGATTCGCAAAATGGTTGAAAAAATTGGGGGCAAGGTTGATACATTAAAAAGAATCAGAATAGCCAATATCAACCTTGGAAATTTAGAAGAAGGAAAATGGCGCTATTTAACCCTTAAAGAAATCAGACAACTAACCAATTGATTGAATTCCAATGGTTTTTCTTATTTTTTCAAGAAACGGCACGGAAAATTCTCTTGCTTTTATTGCCCCTTTTTTAAGGATCAGGTCAATATCAGATGGGTTTTTTATAAGCTTTTCATATTCTTTTCTTGGGTTTTTCAATATTTCATCAATATATTCAAAAAGCTCCTGTTTCATGATTCCCCATGCAATACCTTGTCTGTAACGCTCGGCCAGGGCCATGGTTTCCGATTCACTTGCAAAGGCCTTATGTATTGAAAAAAGCGTGCAGGTTTCCGGATCTTTAGGTTCATCAGGTCTAAGGGAATTTGTTTTTATCTTCATTATTGATTTTCGAAGATTTTTTTGTGTGTCAAACAAAGGAATAAAATTATTATAGCTTTTACTCATTTTCCGTCCGTCAAGACCTGAGAGAACAGCAGAACTCTCATCCACAACAACTTCAGGAAGAATAAACAATTTCTTATAAACATTATTAAATCTTGCTGCAATATCTCTTGTCATTTCAAGATGCTGAACCTGGTCTTTTCCAACAGGTACTTTTCTGGCATTAAACATCAGAATATCTGCAGCCATAAGTATTGGATATGAAAAAAGGCCCATGGTTATGCCTTGCTCCGGGTCCTTATGCCCTTGTTCTTCATTTTGCGCTATTGATGCTTTGTAAGCATGGGCTCTGTTCATCAACCCTTTGGCAGTAAGGCTTGTGAGAATCCATGTCAGTTCCGGTATTTCAGGAATATCAGACTGCCGATAAAAAACGCAGTTCTCATAATCCAGTCCTAAAGCGATCCATGCTGCTGCTATTTCAAGGGCGGATTGTTTTCTTAAGCAAGGGTCATGATTCTTAATCAGGGAATGATAATCTGCAAGAAAATAATAGGATACAAGGTCTGGGTTCTTACTGGTTTCAACTGCCGGGCGAATGGCACCGACATAATTGCCAAGGTGAGGGGTTCCGCTGGTTGTGATGCCCGTTAAATAATCTGCGTTCTTCATGTTCAATAATTCCTGAAATAAATGGTTTTTGAATATTGGGGATTAACAAAAAGTTGTGAGTTAATCAATAAGTTTGTTTTTTTTTGCATACTCTGTAGCAAACTTGATTTCGTCTTTTTTTGTTTTTAATTCCCCATCCAGTTTGGAGTTTAACACCTGGTTTAAGATGGTAGTAAAAACAGGGCCGGGTGGTAATCCAATTTTTAATAAATCCCTGCCTTTAATATAAGGTTTTATATTTCTTTGATGGGTATAAAAATTAGAAATGGCTTTTTTAATGTCTTCATTTTTACAGAGGGCCATCATGTATAAAATATATTCCGTATTAAAATTAATGAGCGCCCAATAAAGGTCCTGCTTTGAAATAGGAAATGATGAATTCTCCAGCAATAATAATAGTTTTTCAGCCTTATATCTCATATCAAAAAGGATACAGTGCTCTTTTAGCGGAACATTGAGCCTTTTGCAGATTTCTTCACACACGTTAAAAGAACACCTGTTTAATAACGCCATAAAGTACACCGACCATCTTGGATATTGCTCATCAACATACAAAAGATCATGCCAGGACAAAATCTTATTCACAGATTCAAACAATTGATAAGTATTGGGGATAATGGTCAAATTTTTATGAAGAACTTTTTCAAGGCCATAGGCCTCCATAGTTCTAATGGCGGGAATTGGATTTTCCTCTTCAAAGATTTGTTTTAATTCCGATAAGACCCGAAGGCCGCTTAAATTCTTAAAACAATCTATCCTAATGGCATTTTGAATTAAATTAGAGGTTACTTTTCCAATTGTAAATCCAAACCGGTTTGAAAATTTAATTGCTCTGAAAATACGTGTGGGGTCTTCAACAAAACTTAAATTATGAATTATTCTAATGGTTTTATCTTTTAGATCCCTGGTGGCACCAAAATAATCTATCATGGTTCCAAAATTATCAGGATTCAGACTGATCGCCAAAGTATTGATGGTAAAATCCCGTCGGGCAAGGTCAAGTTTTATTGAGCTTTTTTCAACAATGGGCAGGGCTGCAGGCATTGTATAATATTCTAACCTTGCAGAGGCAACATCAATTTTAAAATGATCCGGGAAAATAATGACTGCAGTGCCAAATTTTTTATACGTATTAATTCTGCAGCCTTCTTTTTGGGCATAAACTTTGGCAAATTCAATTCCATCGCCTTCAACAACAATATCAATATCCTCGATTTGTCTATTCAGTAACAGGTCTCTTACAAATCCGCCGACAACAAACACATTAAACCCAAGTTCATTGCCAATTTGACCAGCTTTCTGAAGAAGTTGTTTTATCCGGTTATCCAGTCGTTGATACAGAATATTTTCAATCTGTCTTTTCTTGGTGTTTTTTTGAATACCCAGCTCAGTGTCATTTTTTTTGAGTGTTTTGTTATGTTGAACCAGGTAATTGAGCAGATCGGTCCGGGTGATAACGCCTTTAATCAATCCATTGTCTATAACAGGCAGAATTCTGTGTTTTCCTTCAATAATTATATTTTCAATCTGGGACACATCAGCATCAGATGAAATATAGCGGGTTTCTGAATTCATGTATTCTTTAACTGGAAGGTGGGACAGATTGTGATGTATTGTTTTTTCTATTACTTGTCGTGTAATATATCCTTCATAAGAATTTTTATTTTTATCCACTACCAATAATGAATTTATATTATACCTTGTCATCAGGTTGCCGGCTTTTTTACATTCAGTATCAGGCTCAACAGTGATGGCAGGAGAAGCCATCAACTGGTTTGCTATTTTAATACTTTTTACTTCTTTTTGCAGCCTTTCAATTAACTTGATCTCAACCTGTGCCAGGGTCTGGTTATCAACCTTTGCATAAGCCGCATAAGAATGGCCACCTCCGCCAAATCCTGAAAGGATTTTACCCACGTCAACCTCTGGTATCCTGTTCCTTGCAATAATATTAATTTTATTGTCCATTAACACAACGGCAAAAAAGATATCAAGGCTTTCCATTCTGACAATCTTTTGAACAATTGTTGCCAAATCTATAATATATGCTGGTGAAGAAATAACAGATATATGAATATCAACCCCATTTATTTTATGCAGAGTCATTTCGTTTAACAATTCATTCAACCATGTTACCTGTTCTGATTTGATTTCTTTAACCACAAAACTGACGATGGTATTCAGGTTGGCTCCGCAGGATAAGAGAAAGGCAGCCTGTTCAAGGTCTTCTTTTGTAGTGGAGGAATAAGTAAATGATCCTGTATCTTCATATATTCCCAATGCCATGATCGTTGCTTCTTCAGGGCTGGGAACAATTTTTTTTTCCTGTAACAATGCACTTAATATGGTTGTTGTAGCACCGGTTTGCCTGATCACTTCAAAAGATCCTGTTACATCACCCTTCATTGACGGATGATGGTCATAAATGTCTATTTTAAGATTGTTTTTATTGAATAACTCAGATACATGGGGCAATCTGCTTTTTTGTCTTGTGTCAACCAGCACGAGCCTGGATGCCTTGGAAAAATCTATGGAACCCTGGTCTGCCATATTAAATAAATAACTTGTAGAACTGATAAAAAAGTCGCGCAAACTTTTTTCCTGTGATCCGGGGAAAATAATAACCGAGCCAGGATATAATTTTTGAGCTGCAAGCATGGATGCAATGGCATCAAAATCCGCATTAACATGACTGGTAATAATTGTTGTTGCCTTAATCAGTTTCTTTTTTTTAATCAAAGGATAACTCCTGTTGTAATCAATTGATAAAATTTATATAGTATATTCGTATTGATTTTACAAATGATCTGCTTTTGGTACGTTTAAATCTTATCAAAGTCAATGTGATTTAAAAGATTATGAAAAGGATAAATAATGCCAACGATTTATGAATGGAAGGGGAAAAATCTCAAAGGAAGAAAGGTAAAAGGAGAAATAGAAGCAGCGACTCTCGAGCATGTAAGACAAAACCTTCAAAGACGAAAAATAACATCTGTCAAAATCAAAAAAAAGCCCAAGGATCTTTTTGAAAACATAAAATTTCTTCAGCCTAAAGTCAAAGAAAGAGATGTTATTATCTTTTGCAGGCAGTTTTCCACAATGATTGATGCCGGATTACCGCTTCTTCAATGCCTTGATATCCTCCATTCACAACAGGAAAATCCCACCTTTAAAAAAAACCTGAAAAAAATCAAAGAATCTGTTGAGTCCGGTGAAACCTTTGCAGATGCATTGAAAAAATTTCCAAATGCATTTAATGAACTATTTGTCAACATGGTAGCGGCAGGTGAGGCTGGCGGCATTCTTGATGTCATATTAAAAAGGCTTTCTGCTTATATGGAAAAAATGGCCAAGCTCAAGCGCCAGGTCAAGGGGGCCATGACATATCCCGTCATTACCATTATTATTGCTATTATTGTTGTTGCTATTATCCTGGTCTTTGTAATTCCTGTTTTTGCAGAGATGTTTAGCGAGTTTGGTGCCACCCTGCCGACACCGACTTTATTTGTCATGGCCCTGAGTGACTTTGCCATTGGCAATATAATTTATATCATAGCAGGGATATTTGCGGCTGTTTTTTTAATTAAACGCGTCTATGCAACAAATAAAGGCCGTATCTTCATGGATGACATGTTTTTAAGACTTCCTGTTATCGGTATTTTGATCAGGAAAGTGTCTGTGGCTAAATTCACAAGAACAACCAGTACAATGCTTTCAAGCGGTGTGTCACTTCTTGAAACACTTGATATTGTCGCAAAAACATCTGGAAATAAAATTATAGAATTTGCCATACAGGATGTCAAAATTGGAATTTCAGAAGGGAGGTCAATGTCTGACCCTTTGCTTGAAAGCGGTGTCTTTCCTTCCATGGTCTGTTCCATGATAGCCGTGGGAGAATCCACAGGAGCCCTTGATACAATGATGGAAAAAATTGCTGATTTTTATGATGACGAGGTAGACCAGGCTGTTAAAAATTTGACAGACATGATAGAGCCTTTTATGCTCGTTTTTCTTGGAGTTGTGGTTGGTGGACTTGTTATTTCAATGTATTTGCCTATTTTCAGCATGGCAGGTGCCATTCAATAAATCATGAAAAACAATGACTTTCAAAATTCATCTGATTTTTCAACTCAAATCAAATGGATTATCCTGTCAAGGGTTATTTTTACCGTCATTATGATTGTCTCATGCCTTGTTTTTTCTTTAGGGGAAAACTTATCTTTTTTTGCACAGCCCTTTTTTGTATTGTATAATATTGCCGCCGGTATTCTGATGCTTTCAATTGTTTATTTGATCTGGTTGAATAAATTTAAAAAAAAGCTGGCTCTTGCCTATTTCCAGACCATTGCAGATACAATTATTGTAACGGCTATTATTTTTGTTACAGGCAGTTATGACAGTATCTTTACTTTTTTTTACCTGGTCGTAATTATTTATACATCAATGTTGCTGCTTCAAAAGGGCAGCTTGATCATTGCCACGATTTCATGTCTTCAATATGGTATCCTGATTGAACTGGAATACTATAAAATCATCCCCCCTTTTTTAGACTCATATTTTTTGTCCAATTCTGTAAATGAGAGCCATATCATTTACAGAATTATCATCGTCATCGTTGCTTGTTTTGCCGTGGCAATTCTCAGCGGTATTCTGTCACTTCAGTTAAAAGGTGCTAGACAGGATTTAAAAATAGCCCAGGAACACTTGAAACGGGTTGAAAAAATGGCTGCTATGGATGAAATGGTTTCCGGTATTGCCCATGAAATTAAAAATCCCCTAGCCTCTTTATCAGGTTCAATTCAATTGCTTCAAGAAGATACAAAGCCAGGATCATATGAAGATAAATTGATGCAGATTATCTTAAGGGAAACCCATTGCCTTGAAAATATTGTAAATGACATCAGGCTTTTTGCAAAACCCCATACAGACAATGCTATTGCTATAAAACTTTCAGATGCCATCCAGGAAACCGTTGAGCTTTTTTTAAATGACCCTGAATGGAATCAAAGAATTCGTGTTACTACAAGCATCAATAAAAACCTTAGTGTTTTTATTGATCCATCTCATTTCACCCAAATCCTATGGAATTTATTAAAAAATGCTGCCCAGTCCATAAAAGGTCATGGAGAAATTAAAATTTTAGTTAAATCATCTATAAATAATCGGATTCATTTTACTATTCAAGATTCAGGCATAGGAATTCATCAAAAGGATTCCTCACATATTTTTGATCCGTTCTTCACAACCAAACCAGATGGTACAGGGCTTGGTCTCTCAATAATACATAGATTAATTGATACGTATAATGGCATGATTGATTTTGAATCAACACCTGGAAAAGGAACGGTTTTCACTGTTCTTTTTAATGGAGTTCCTTTAAAAATTAAATAACAAAATCTTGACAATTTTATTTGAACTAGGCTATTTATGCATGTTTTATCAAAACTAATATTAAACGATCTGCAAAACGCTATTAAGGATATGAAGGTAAATATTTATGGATAAAGAAAGCAAGTTGATACAACTTAGAAAAGAAAAAATTAATGAATTAAAAGAGAACGGAATTAACCTTTATCCTAATGATTTTAAACCATCATGTTCTATAAAAATGCTTAAAAAAATTATTGAAAAAAAACCTGATGCTTTAGGGGAAAAAGGCGATCAATTCTATATGGCAGGAAGAATGATGGCTATCAATAAAATGGGAAAATCCTCTTTTGTCCGGTTTAAAGACGGTTCTGATCAATTTCAGATATATTTACAAAAAGACAGCCTGGGTGATGAGACCTATTCTTTATTTAAAAAGCTTGATATTGGTGATTTTATAGGTGTTAAAGGACCATTGTTTCAAACCAGATCCAAAGAGTGGACACTTCTGGCAAAAGAATTCAGGCTGCTTTCAAAGGCAGTAAGACCTTTGCCTGAAAAATTTCACGGAATAAAAGATCCTGAAATAAGATATCGCAAGCGGTACCTTGATCTTATCATAAACGAAGATACCAGACAAATTTTTATAAAAAGAAGCAAAATTGTAGCTTCCATGAGATGCTTTTTTGAAGAAAAAGGATTTATGGAAGTTGAAACACCCATGATGCAGCCTTTAGCCGGTGGGGCAGAGGCAACTCCTTTTAAAACCTGGCACAATGCCTTGGGAATGGAGCTGTTTTTAAGAATTGCCCCGGAATTATACTTGAAACGACTGGTTGTAGGTGGGTTTGAAAAAGTATTTGAAATTAACCGAAATTTTAGAAATGAAGGGGTTTCAACTCGACACAATCCTGAATTTACAATGGTTGAATTTTATCAGGCATATGCTGACTATGACGACTTGATGGACTTAACTGAAGAGATGTTTGAATCCATTGTAACTAAAGTTTCAGATTCAACCATTATTGAATACCAGGGTCATACCATTGATTTTAAAAAAGGATGGCAGCGTATTCCAATGATAGAATCTCTAATAAAAATTGGTGGGATTGATCCTGCAATAATAAATGATACAGAGTTACTCCTAAATTTTGCCCAGGAAAAAGATATACATATCACTAAAAAAGACCGGCATGGAAAAATATTAACTAAACTTTTCGATAGTTTGGTTGAACCCAGGTTAATCCAGCCAACATTTATAACTGGATACCCAGTGGAAGTATCTCCCTTATCTAGAAAAAATGACGATAATCCTGAATTAACTGACCGATTCGAATTATTCATTGCCGGCAGGGAAATTGCTAATGGATTTTCTGAAATCAATGATCCTGAAGATCAATATAATAGATTTTTAATGCAGGTAAGACAAAGGGACGAAGGAAATCCAGAAGCTCATATCATGGATTCTGAATACGTGGAGGCCCTTGAGTACGGCATGCCGCCAACAGCAGGAGAAGGCATTGGAATTGACAGATTGGTGATGCTATTGACCAATGCTGCGTCTATTCGTGAGGTTATTCTTTTTCCACATATGAAAAAGAATATTTGATTAAATGGCCTTTGAATTATTCATAGCAGGTAGATACCTTAAAGCAAAAAGAAAAGAAGGATTTATTTCTCTGATCACCTTTCTTTCCGTTGCAGGTGTTACCTTAGGGGTTATGGCCCTTGTAGTGGTTATTGCCGTCATGAGCGGTGCTGAAACTGACTTTCGAAAACGAATTTTAGGGCTTGAACCTCATATCCTTGTGATGAATTATTCTGGAAAATTTGATGACTATTCTCACCTCTTAACTGCTCTTAATCAAAGGGAACAAGTTAAAGGCGCCTCACCGATTTTATTTGCCCAGGCAATGATCAGGTCAAGTCATTCTTTTTCCGGAGTCATGGTTCGAGGAATTGACCCTGAAACAGGCTTTAATCTTGTTAAAGGATTTAGTTCAGACAAATTAAAAAAACGCTTTAACAAGGAAAATCTAAATGAAAATCTTCCCGGTATTATTTTAGGCCATGAACTTGCCAGATCTATTGGAGTGATCAAGGGAGACAAGATAATTCTCATGTCGCCCAATGGATTTATTTCTCCCATGGGCCATATTCCTTCAATGAAGCGGTTTGTTGTAACAGACACATTTGACTCAGGCATGTACGAATATGACAGCGCCATGGCCTATGTTCATTTAACGGAAGCTCAACAGCTTTCCGGTGCAAAAAATCAAATTTCCGCTATTGGAATCTGGACTGATGATGTATTTAATGTTAAATCCGTTAAAGCTGACCTCAAAGATCTTTTCACCTCCCCATTTTACATGCGGGACTGGATGGATATCAATAAAAGTCTTTTTGCAGCATTAAAACTTGAAAAAACAGCCATGTTTATTATTCTGACCCTTATTATTCTTGTAGCTGCATTTAATATTGCCAGTGCATTGATCATGATGGTAATGGAAAAAAACAAAGATATTGCAGTGTTAAAAGCCATGGGTGCTACCAATAAATCCATTAGAAAAATATTTATTTTTCAAGGCATGATTATTGGTTTCCTGGGTACCTTTATCGGTACCATGTCAGGAGTCGTCATTTGTTTTATTCTAAAGAAATACGACTTTATCCAATTACCGGATGCATATCCATTTTCTACGCTTCCGGTACAACTTGAGTATTTTGATGTTTTGGTCATAGCGATAAGCGCCATTATTATTTGTTTTTTTTCAACATTGTATCCCTCTTATAAAGCATCAAAAATGAACCCGGTTGAGGCAATAAGATATGGATAATACACCTCTTATGTCGATGCAATCTGTTTCAAAATGTTTTTATTACAAAACATCAAAAATTAAAATTTTAAATAATGCATCCTTTGATATCTATAAGGGAGATACCATTGCCATAGTTGGATCTTCCGGCATTGGTAAATCAACTTTATTGAATCTTATTGGCACACTTGATGCCCCGGATTCCGGTAAAATTTTTTTTCAAGAAAAAGACCTTTGTTCCCATGAAGATGAAAAAATTGCCGATTTCAGAAATTCAAAAATTGGATTTGTCTTTCAATTTCATTATTTACTTCAAGGTTTTTCTGCTCTGGAAAATGTTATTATGCCGGGTTTAATCGCTCATCAAAATAAAAAAACTATTGAAAAAAGTGCCTTAAATATGCTTGATAGAGTAGGGCTGTCGCTAAGAACTTCCCACCGCATAGAAGATCTTTCAGGTGGGGAACAGCAGCGGGTGGCCCTGGCAAGAGCTTTGGTCATGGAGCCGGACATCCTTTTGGCAGACGAACCAACAGGGAACCTTGACCAGGAAAACAGTAAAAGTGTACATGCATTAATTGATGAATTGAATAAGGAGCTTGGCATGAC
>CAYWGN010000167.1:0-11737 GCA_964457495.1 uncultured Desulfobacula sp. | reverse complement strand
AAACCTGTGGGAAATTTGACAGGATATGTTTTTATAACTTATAAGATTTGCAATCATCAATGCTAAAATTCACGGCGGATTATGCTTATTAAAAAAGATTATTCTGAAGAATTTCGTTTAGCAAAAAAGATATGCAAAGAATTGATAGCAGATAATAAAAATGCAATTGTTGAACTCTACGAGCATTATCAGCAAATATTTATAAATTTTGCTCGGCGGCGTATCTATAATAATGATGTGAATCATGTTGAATCTGTGCTGACTAATTTTTGGGTTGAATTATTAAATGCAAAAGCAATTTGTAATTACCAAGCCAAGGCTTCCCTAAAATCCTATTTAATGACTATCTTAAAAAGAAGAATTATCGATGATAACCGAAAGTTCGGGAGGCAATCGTCAGGAGAAGTCCCTGACGATTATCCAGAGTCTGCTCCTCCAACTCCGGAAGACATTATTATTCGAGAGCAGCAGAATAAACTTTTAAAAGAAGCTGTTTTAATGCTTGCAGACAATTCTCCCAAAGATGCTGATTTAATAAGGATGAATTTGGACGGGTTAAATTACAGACAAATGGCTGAGAAGACACTAAATGATCAAAAAACAGACCATGATGAAGTGAAAAAACGGACAAATTCTATTAAGAAACAGTTTTCAAGGAAACGGACAGGATCTATGGCCAAATTTAAAATATGTTTGAACCGGTGCCTTGAGAGTCATGGGTTGGAGTATGCAGACATATTAAAATAGTTAAGACATAATTATTTAAATGTCACCTTTTAAATAATTCGAGCGACTAAAGTGATAAAGAATTTTATATTTTATTTATAATAGGCTCTACGAGGCATAAACATGGATGTTCAACATTCCAGATACAACGAATTTTCTGTTAAAACTTGTCAAGACAGTGATACTTCTCAGGAGAACTCGATACTTAAAATAATATTATTTAAGAATAAATATAAATTAAGAAGTCATGCAGTTAAGCATTTTACAAATACATATGAATTTGAAAAAGTATGGAAAAATTTTCTATCCAATAATATCAGTCCTTTGACAAAATATATTACAGCCCTGGAAAATATAGAGTGTCCTTTTTTTAAATCTACTTACGAGAGCCCTCCTTGTCACAAATGCCGTATTTTTAAGCACTGCACTCCGTATACCAGTGGAATAGAAAATACATATCTCAAGGGAATAGAAGATGTGATAATTAAAGAAGGTAACCTTCCACGGTACACAGTGTTTTTTTCAAAAAGGGTTAAAAATGAAACTTTTTCAGGCTTGTCCGATAACAGGATCATTTTAAAAGCAAGCATAATTGAAGAAGATATTTTTAATTTAATGACATGCTATGTAAAAATAGGCAAACCATTAGTTGAAGTTATGAACAATGAAGTTGCTAAGATATTAGCTGAGGCAGATAATCAATCAATAAAATGGTGCAATAAGTCAAAATGGGGAATTGGAATAAGCTTAGATGATCCAAAGAAAGACAAAAAGAAACCACCAAAAAGTCCTTATAGACGTGGAAGCGGAGCTAACTGGAAACAATATTTGGATGAAACAGAGGATTGGTAATGTCGTGAAATCAGGAAGATTATTAAGTATAATAAGTTTTTGCATTAGGGGGCTATGAGTTTGTCAAAGAGCAACAAAATATCATGGGATAATGTCTTTGATTATGCCACTGAAGATATTTCCATGTATTTGTGGGCCCTGAAAAGTTGGACAGACTCTCCTGATGGATATGAGCAAGACTATCTTCTATTACAAATACTAAATAGCCGTGCAAGAAGTCGGTTCGCTATCTCCTTGATGAAAGAGGACATGCCATCAGAATATCATCGGAACAGGGATAAGTTGAACGAAATGTGGCAAACCGGGGAAAAAGTCCTTTTCGATTTTGTTGAAAACCATCATAAAGATATTGAAAAAATAATATTGGAGGAATTTACTGAACGTTTATCACAACTTGAGCAGGACCTAAATCAAATCAAGAAAATTGCCCAGGACGGTGATCTAATGGAAGATCCCGAGTGGGTACAAGATGATCTAAAAGAGACCGCACATGAATTTCTATTACAATTTCAGAGTATGGCAAATTCTAATGGAGAGATTCAATCTGAGTTATTTTTAAAATCTATTAATTCAGAAAAATTTACAGACAAATTTAAGCAAATCAATGGATTGTTTAAGGGGTATTTCGGGTATTTTAATCCGGTTGCTGATCTATTGGTAGCCTTTAGCGAAAGAGAGTATGACAGCGAGCAATGGTGGTTGGCCCGGTATCCAGAATTTGAAGATATTGTGGAAGATGAAGTTCCTGCCATGTTGTTAGAGATTTTGAGACCAATATTTCAGAAAGAGAAGCAGGAATCTGATAGAGAGTGTCCGCAATCAGATAATGCTATTGCATATGCATTTGGTGAATTGGCCATTAGTGAAAACAAGTCGTTTAAAGATCATATACTTGGATGCCATTTTTGTTATGACCTGGTTCAAGACACTCAAATGGCTGAAATAGAATTTAAAGAGAGCGAAGATAAACTTGTCAAAATGACGTCTGCTCTTGCAAAAGCTGTAAATGAGCCTAAAACAAAAAATTTCCCTGGTGCAATAAAGAGAGTGATCGAAATGTTTGAAAAAATTCGTGATTTTCTTACAGTGCCCAAAATGATTTCTGCTTTTGCTGTTGCCTGTTTAGCTATATTTATAATTAACAATAGCGTGCTTGATTTAAATAAATCAAAAATAGGTGTTGATCTAACTGTATTAGGAAAAGTATTGGATGAGACCCAAGTGAGGGGAGGTTCTCCAATCTATAGTGAAGTTGTTCTTGATAGAAACAGTTCTTTGAAATCAGGTGATTCTTTTCAAATAAGAACGACGATCAACCAAGACGGTTTCTATTATTTAGTTTTACAAGATAGTAGTCGAGTTATTACTAAATTGGGCTTCGGAAAAGCCGCATCAGGGGTGACAATAATTATGCCGGGTGTCGATCAATGGTATCAATTAGATAAAAATCAAGGGATAGAGTCTCTTATTTTGATAGCTGTGGAAAATGAAATACCAGATTTTGATGATAAGCTCAAAGAAATAAAATCTATAGAAATAGATAAAATTAAAAACATATTTCATACTGCTACAGTAAAATCGTTCTACATCAAGCATGAATGATTTGATAGGGCTCCTTACTTCCCATAATAAACAAAAGGAGCCCAGTAGTAAGGGACTTGATATTTCTTTCCGTAATCACCGTTAATAAAACCTCGTTTGACCTCAGTCAACGCCTGATTATAACCAATACCCGTATTTTGCACTTTTTTATAGAGTTCAGTCATAAATTTAGAAGTTGATTTGTCCGCCACTTGCCATAAAGAAACAGACAACCCATTTGCTCCTGCAATAATAAAAGATTGGGTGAGACCGACCATCCCCTCGCCACAGTAGAGCTTTCCAAGCCCAGTTTCACAGGCGGAAAGGTTTACAAAATCAGCAGCAATGTTCAATTTTGCAATTTCACCCATGCGTAAATATCCGTCTTCACCGTCTTTTTCCTCTTGGAACTGCGATAGGACTATGGCCGATAGTTCAGGTATTTCAGGCACAACCAAACCATGGGTTGCAAAGTGGAGGATTTTATAATTAGCTAATTGGCCACTACTGGAATATTCTTTGATTCTGCTTTCTGTAACCTGATCTCCGATAAGGGTATCACCGTCTTTTATGATAGACGAAATTTCATTCACTTCTTTCAAAGTTCCTGGCAGATCTGCCCAAGAGTTTTTACCCAGTTTGTTATATGCGCTACGAACAGATAGTTTTTCCTCTATGTTCTGATAAGTATCACTCTGTAAGAGAGCAAGCTGCTTAGTGTTATTTATAAGGTCAGTATTCGGTCCCTTGTCTTCATAAACAGCTCCGCCCATAGCCAGCAGTGTTTTTCTTTTTTTTTTGTTCGTGTAATTTCTGCCCTGTAGTAATTTGTTGATGGTCAGGCTCTGGGTGTAACTGAGATTGTGCTCCTGAACAAGATAATTATTATTCGTATCCATTAAGGTTTCAAAGGGAAGGAAGCCAAGAATACCATCAGGTATAATGGTGATTTTTGTTTTTCCTGTCAGTGTTTTTTCGGCTGGTTCGATGAGTAGTTTATGGAGTAACTTCCCAAATGCTTCCGTCTCTTCTTGGTTACCCGGATTGGTGAGCAGAGTGCGGTAGTAATGTATGGCGGTATCAAAACCAACTTGTTGTTTTTTCTCTTCGAAAATATGGTCGTCATTTGTTGGTTTTGTGGGTAGAATAATACCCCTTTGTTTCTCCAGGAGCATCAACACCGGCTCTTTATACTGATTCCTACAGCTAACCAAAAAACTGTCCTTAGAGATCTCTTTCATGACGATCTCTTTTGCGCTAATCGCCATGAGAATAAAATCATCATGGTCAATATTACTGAAAAGCAACACCGCCTCATCATCCGCCAATCCCTTTTGCACCTCTGTCAGGCTTGGTATTGTTATGTCTGAGTCAATTCCAGCAATTTGCTCACCCAATAAACGAGCCCGGCTCTGTTCTACTGCATCCAACGATCCTTTGGAGTCACCATTTTTTAGAAATGTAGAGGCCAATGACTGATAGGTGTGAATTTGACTGGCAAGATAGTCACGGCGGATATCACCTTCAGCCGTCCGCCGGATTTTTTCTTTAAGCTGGATAGATTCAATATAATTTTCAATAGCCTTGTCATATTTACCCAATGAGTTATACAAACCACCGATATTGTCTAAATATAAAGCAATACTATCCTCTTCACCTATCCTTCTGCCAATCTCCAATGCCTTTTCACAATTTTCAATGGCCTTGTCGTATTGCCCCCAGACATTATACACCTGACAGATGTTGTTTAGACGAGTTGCGATTTCTGATTCTGCGCCCAGTCTTTTATCAATCTCCAATGCCATTTTAAAATTTTCAATAGCTTTGTCATACTGGCCCAAAGAGGCGTACACTGTGGCAATGTTATTAAGACCACTTGATATATCAGCCTCTTTCCCCTGTCTTCTGTCAATTTCTAATGCTTTTTCATAATTATTAATAGCCTTGTCATACTTACCCCAAGACTGGTACACTGAACCGATGTTTCTTATGCGATTTGCGATCAATGATTCCCTACCCAACCTTCTGTCAATCTCCAATGCTTTCTCAAAATTCTCAATGGCCTTGTCGTATTGCCCCCAGGAGTCATACACGCCACCAATATTATTTAAACAAATTGCAACGCCGGCTTCCCTGCCCATTCTTTTGTCAATCTCCATTGCTTTCTCAAAAAACTCCATGGCATTATCGTATTGAGCCAAAGAAGCATATACTGAACCGATATTTCTGAGGTCTCCTGATATTCTCGATTCTTTGCCCAGTTTTCTGTCAATCTCCAATGCTTTCTCAAAATTCTCAATGGCCTTGTCGTATTGCCCCCAGGAGTCATACACGCCACCAATATTATTTAAATAAAGCGCAACATCGGCTTCTCTGCCCAACCTTTTGCCAATCTTCAGTGCTTTCTCAAAATTCTCAATGGCTTTCCTATACTGACCCCAGTCAACGTACACCATACCGATGTTGCTGAGGCAAGATGAGACACTTCCCTCCTTGCCCAACCTTTTGTTTATTTCCAACGACTTTTTATAATTATCAATGGCTTTTGGGTATTGTCCCCAAGAGCTATAAACAGATCCAATATTGTTAAGCAAAGTTGCAATATTTGCGTCCTCACCCAGTCTTTTAAAAATTTCAAGAGCCTTTTCATAATTTTCAATGGCTTTGTCGTACTGGCCTAAGTCATTGTACGCCGCTCCAATATTGCCTAAACCTATTGCGACCGAAGACTCTTTCCCCAGTCTTCTATCAATTTCTAATGCCTTTTCATAATTCTCAATGGCTTTATCGTATTGTCCCCAAGATTTATACACTCCAGCAATATTGCTAATATTAGTAGCAACATAGGCTTTCCTACCCAACCTCCTGTCAATCTCTAATGCTTTTTCAAAATTCTCAATCGCCTTATTGTATTGCCCCCAGGATTTGTAAACTGTACCAATATTGTTATACCGAATTGCGATACCTGCTTCCGCACCTAATTTTTTGTCGATACCCAAAGCCTTTTCAAAATTCTCAATTGCCTTTTCATATTGACCCCAAGAGCTATAAACCAAACCGATATTATTCAGGCAAACTGCAACGCCCGGTTCCAGCCCAAGTTTTTTGTCAATATCTAAGGCATTTTCATAATACTCAATTGCTTTGGCATATTGGCCCCATTTATAATAAACACCACCTATACTGTTGAGGCTAATTGCGATAGCAAACTCTACGCCCTGTCTTCTGGTAATCTCCAATGCCATTTTAAAATTTTCAATAGCCTTTTCATATTGACCCAGTTCAAAGTACACATTACCAGTGTTGCCGAGGTTAACAGCCATAATATCTTCTCTGCCCAATCCTTTGCCAATGTTCAATGCCTTTTCATAATTTTCCATGGCCTTATCGTATCGACTCTGGTTAGAGTAAGCATTGCCGATGAAGGCAAGGTTATTTGCAATGTCAATTTCTCTGTCCAACCTGTTGTTAATTTCCAATGCTTTTTCACAATTTTCAATAGCTTGGTCATACTGCCCCCTGGCATTATAGACACGACCGATATGGTAGAAGCCTCTTGCGATATCCACTTCTTCTCCAAGTTTTTTATTAATCTTCAATGATTTTTTAAAGTTTTTCATAGCTTTGTCATACTGCCCCATCTGAAAATAGAGGGCTCCTGCCTTATTGGAGAGACCAGCCAATACAAACAATCGTGGCTCTGGACGGCTAAGGCTATGTTGTTCCGCAAAAATTGCGTCTTCGATCAGCTGTGCTGCCTCCAGAAAATTTCCCATCTCGATTTGAGTTTGAGCTTCTTCCCAATATTGTTCCGTCATATCAAAACTTCCTGCTAAACAGGAAAGAGGGACAAATAGAGATATAAAAATTAAAGTAATAAAATTGATTTTCATATGAGTTTTACTTCCTAAACGCCTATGATCAACCGGGTGGATCAGCCAGAGTGGAGGATCAAAGCAATGAGGTTAATATATTGTATCATCAAAGGTTATCATAGTGCTATTCCTGCTTGATTAAAACTTAGTTCAACCTGTTCTGGTACTTGACCCCTATGGAAAAGGAATATTGCTTTTTTATACAGCAAATTTCATGGCCCTTTTTTTTTATGACAGGCCGGAAAGAAAATCCCGCAATCTACCACTACATTTAAACGTAACAGTTCTCCTCCCATCCAGCATCATACTCCTACCAGTAGCAGGATTCCTTCCCTTACGCGGCGCCTTTTCATTAACCTGGAATTTTCCAAACCCTGAAATCATAATATCTTCTCCAGATGCCAGGGTCGATTTCATAATTTCAAGAAGAGTTTCAAGGGTGTCTTTTGCCTCTGTGGGCTTGAGGTTATTTTTTTCTGCAATTTTTTCGATGATTGTTTGTTTGGTAAGGGCCAATTTGGGTATTGCTCCTTCTAAGGGTTACATGTTCCGCAAGGCTTATAACCTTCCTGAATTGCTTCTTCTCTGGTATTAAAAACAGCAGTGCATTTTTGGGTTTTTGAGAATTTACAATCAGAGCGATGAAAAACATGGGAGCCGGTATTTCCCATTAATTGTTGATCATCATCAGTAGGCTTGCCTGTAATATTTTCTTCAGGCTCAGTGTCTGATACTTTTGTCACCACTGGTTTGGTTTCTGCAGTTTTGGCCTCTTTAGATTCAGTTTCAATTGGCTCTGTTTCTTCAGGCTTATCCCCACCAGCAGGTACAATTTCAGGGGACGGATTAGGCAAAGGCGTTTCTGTAATACCGGGGCTGTTCCGACAATCTGTAGCCTCTCCACATTCATGCGACTTGCTCTCATAGTTAAAATAAATTGTCAGGCATCCGGCTGCTAATAAAATTATTGGTATTATGCCAGCTAAAAGGGTAAAAAATGCCTGAGGGAATGCTGAAAGACAAAATAGCCCGAGGATAATTGCTATCGCTCCACCAATCAATTTTTTCATAAAAAAAATCCTTTAATCTGAAAATTATAATATTTTTGTGCAGGGTGAATAACTTTATTTTATTATTATTTTTTGATTGTTGTCAAGGTACTGGATTTAATATGATTGTCAGTTAACCAATCTCATTCATAAGAATGTCATGCACTTCCTTACTCTCGATTCCCAAGTATCCCATGGTGATAGATGGTGATGAATGATTGTAACGCTTGCAGAGGATCTCAAAACCAACTCCATGATTTACTCTTTGATGATACCCCCAAGTTTTTCGCAGAGTGTGAGCACCATAGTTCCCGGCAAGGTTAATGGAACCGCACCAGGTTTTTACCAAACGCCCTACGCTCTGGCTTGAGATATGACTCCCTTTTCTGGATTTGAACAGATAATCACCTGGTATGGGACCAATACCTTTTAAATAAGACTGTAACGCTTTGTAAACGGGTTTATTAATAACCAGGACATTATCCTTGCCTGTTTTGCTCTCAACGATATTCAGCACTTCCCCGGGTTTAAGATCATATATTTGAGTCACCCTGATTTTTACCAGATCACTTGCTCGTAATCCATTATTGATTCCCATAACCCATAAAAGCAAATCTCTTGGTTTGTCCTGGAGCAGTTTTGAAATGTCTGTAATGTCTTTTTGTTTTCTGACAGGTTCAACTTTGACACTTGCCCCCTTTTTAATCCCGTTTCTGTTTGCAGCCATGATAACCCCCTTAATGTGTTGTTTTGTTATTATTAATACTATAACAAAACATTCAAAATCAAGGGTTTTTTAACATTTTTTGTATATCCTTTATTAACGATTGCCTTGGGGTTTTGCGAATGTGTACTTTTGGGTTAAACTACACATTCAGATTAGGTGATCTAAAGATTATTCACCTTCGCAGGAGGTTATAATACAATATGCTATTTCAAATTTTATATTATAAAAATTATTGTGATAAAATCTCTTTGTTTAAGGTTGTTAGGAAATATAATTTATAAGGAATTTCTTCCATAGTTTCTTCCTGTTCCCGGGTGATACTGTAAGTGGGTCTTAAAAAGACAAGGCTGAACATGGAGTTTTCTTTTTCCAGGGCCACATGAATTCGGTTCAATACGGATTACCTGTCCAGCGTGAGTGTGTCAGTTTTTAATGAGCCTGCCCAGGGTGTTTGGCCTTGGGCAAGTTTTTCAATTCGTCCAGGTGTCCAGTACTGTCAAAATATATCTGACTGTTTAATCCAAATAATCCAGAGTCTCCTCATGTGTCATATCAGACATCACGAAAGCTTCCCCGTCTTTGAGCACATCATCATCACCCAAATCCCAAAAATAGGGCTGCTGATCTCGATCCTCCGGGTGGGCTGCAAGGTGTTTCGCCCATACCGCTTCCTCATTAATTTTTCCGGCATAACAGATACACCTGGGCCTGTTGTTACTTTTTTTGTCTTCTAATTTTTTAACCCTGCTGCTTAGTTTCATTTTTCACCTCTCATTTTTAATTTTTTGTTCTAATTTTTCGATTCTGGCTTCCAGCTCTTCAATTTCGATTGCTTTCAAACTGGTAGCCAAAATCTCTCTTGCGGCAGCAACCCTTGCAGATGCTGTACCATCTTTATCCCTGCAAATTTCGGACAATGCTTGCACTGCATCCTTTGTGGATCGTTGCAGTTTCAAAATACTATACTGTACCATCTGTCGTTTTGCCCTGGACAATTCCTTTGTAAACACATCTTCTTTCAGCCAGCGATACAGTGTGTTACGTGCTACTCCTGCGGTTTTTGCAGCATCCTCTATGCTGTCAGTGGTTAAGAGTGCTTTCACTCCTTTTAAACGCTTCCCTGTTAAGTGTTCTGTTTGATATCTGTTTTGAGACATATAACCCCCTTCAACATATTTACGCTTCCTCTCGGTACCAGCCGCCACCTTGCATGACAAACTTGCATCCATTCACAAGATTAAAATTAACTTTCATCCAGTTTGGATTTATTAAAGGATTTACAAAGTTCTTTGCTTTTGTGATCTGCATTGTTCCCGGGGAAATATTAATTACCAATCTGGCCTTTTCCATTGTCCGCTGGCCGCCCAAACCGAAATCAGCCCCTTTGTTTCTTTGGACTGCAATAACAGCAATCCCACCTTCAAGGGCTTCATGGATTTTTTTAATTTTATCTCCGATGAGATAGAAATTATCATGGACCTCAAGAAAGTCGATAATGTTCAGGCTTTTGGGACCCTTGAAAATTACATCTTCAAAATCTGTATCTCTGCGGTAAGCATTAAAGCCCCAGTCAGAAGAGGGGAAATCATCAAACTTATTAAGGCGTGTTTTTAATTCCCCTGACCCCATTTCCGAATTAAAATAATGGACATCAAATTTATTCCGGTTGGCCTTGATAAGATTTAAAAGCAAGGCTGTTTTGCCGGCGTTTGGTTCACCTGCCACAATCACGATGTTTCCGGGATGCAGTCCAACAAGATCATGAAGTTTAAACGGCAGCCAAACATCAAGAAATCTATCATCTGCAGACTTGAAATCCATTCTTTCAAGGTCTGATTTATATGGCCGATAATAACCCCGTTTTTTTCCTTCCCTGGATAGGATTTTTTCAGCCACAAATTTTTCAAGTATTTTTGTCCTGTGTGTTTTCTGTTCCGGGGCTTTAATATTCAGCTCATAGTCAAGATCCCTGATTGAAAATTCCCCGGGTGATAGCATAATCCATGATTTTATTCTTTCGCTCTCTTCCGTGTCTGGCTCCGGGATTATTATTTTTGCCGGATCAAAAGACCTTGCCGATCTGATAAGATCATCCATGCCCTTCATACACTCAAACTCATTATCAAAGGAGTTTGCAAAATCGGTAAAATCAAAACCCTTGTGCATTTTTACATTGTCCGGGAACTGGAACCATTTGACATTGGCATGGTCCCTGAGTTTGGTTCCTATATCCATCATGTGCCTGATGCCGGGACCGTCATTATCTGCTATTAAAACGATTTCTTTGCCATAAAGGTATGTGCTGTAATCATCCCGCCATTTACCGCTTCCCATGGGGCTTGTGGTACCCACATATCCATAAATCTTGGCGGTATCACAATCTTTTTCCCCTTCTAAAACAAGAACCTGATTAGCCTTGATCACATCAGGCAGGTTATAAATTACAGTCCTGACGCCTTTTAATGACCAATTCCAACCGTTCCCATTCGGAACCCTTTGACTGAAGCTCTTTGGCGTAAATCTGACAGTTTGAGACACAATTTTGCCGTTTTCATCAAGGTAGTTATAAACTTTTTCAATGCTTCTTTTTTCTTGTTTGGTGGCTACTGCTTTTATTCCGGCATCTTCACACATGGAAACAATGGTCTCCTGAAAAGATTTTCCGGTCTTCATCATGTAAAATTTGATAAAATCTCCCTGGGCATTGCAGCCGAAACAATTAAACATCCCGGTTTTTGTATTCACGGTCATGCTCGGGGTATTGTCATCATGGAATGGGCAGCATACTTGCCATTCACCGTTTACCAATGTCTTGTGTTGTGAGAAATAATGGGAATAAAACCCATCAAATGAAGTGTAGTGCTGAATTAAAGCTGCTTTATGATCCATCTGTCACCTCATATACCATTGTCTTTTTCATCGGTATA
>CAYWGN010000166.1:0-11743 GCA_964457495.1 uncultured Desulfobacula sp. | reverse complement strand
TGTTTCATCTCATTGTAATATTAAATTCTCAACGGTATTTGATGTGACTCGCTTATAATGATTCTCCTAAATGAGGAATCATTTACATGCTCGTTTCATGTTCTTCAATTTACTAATTCAACACAATAAACGATAACATTGTTTTCGTAAAAAAAATACCAAAGATTATAGTTTGTTTTTGTGTTGTTTGAAGTTAACGTTCCTGTACAATGGCCTTCGTTTTTTATTTCAAAAGCGTGTATAAATATCTGCTCGTTAAACTGAATGTTTTGTTTTTCTGTACATTTAAAAATGGCCTCTTTTGCGCTCCAAAATAAAATTTTTCCGGCCTGAGAATTTTTTAAACTTTCCAGGTGTGCCAATTCTTGTTCATGAAGAAAACGATTTGCTATTTTTTCAATATTTCGAAGTGTGTTTTCTACGTCGACACCAATTTTGTGGTCAGAAAGTAAAACTACAGCAAAATTTGCTGAATGCGATATGCTTACGTTTTTCTGAACGTTCTTTAATATCGGTTGTCCCGATTCGAGGTATTGTATTTCAAATTTTTCGTTTAATAAATTTCGTAATAAAAGGCGGGTGGCCAGGTATTCTGTTTTTCGTTTATCGGCTCTGATTTTGTTGAATTCTTCTTTTTCTTTTTCCGAAAAATTAAATTTTGAAATTAAATCGGGTACAGATTCAGATAATTTCCAGATCCCTAAAATTCCGACTTTAGTATTTATTCTTTCTACAATTGGCATTAATTCCAGGTTGTGGTTTCAATAAGTCGAATAATGTCTGGTTCGAAAAAGTCGAGAACAGGTTGTATCGAATCGATGTTTGGAACTTCGCGAATATAAAATGCGCCTCTTAAAAAGTGTTTAGTACTGTCGGTTAAAAAAAATTGCAATGCCGATGCTGCATTTCCATTAATACGATAAATCAATCCAAAAACATTTTCACCTGGATTCATAAAAACCTGTTCTTCAATGGCATCAGCTTTTATGGAATGTTTGTATGCCAGGCGTCGGCTTTCTTCCATTAAATTAGCTAATTGTGTTTTATTCGATTGCGTTTTATTTTCCAGATCATAATATGAGATATGTAATTCAGCCCGATTTTCAGGAACTGTAATATTTATCCAATTGGGTTGGTCGGGATTATATTTGTCGGCTGAAATCTTTGAATAATTTGGAATTTTAAATTTGTATGGAAATTCGTTTGCCAGCCAGTGGTATTCTTTTTGAGGAAACTCTATCCGGAAAAATGCGCGTGGTTTTGGAGTGTATTTTTCTTTGCACGCCACTTGAGAAAGAATAAAAACTAAAAATAGTAATTTAATTCTCATCGAATTCATTTTGATTTTTAACGAAAATAACCTCTAATTATTTGTTGGCAATATAAAAAAATGCTGATTTCCGGAATAGTTAAATTGTTATATTTTGTACTTATGTCGATTAAACTGTTAATCTTATTCAGCTCTTATTTCAACTTTAATTTGTTTAATCCGGCGGTTGTCCACCGCTTCTATAGTAAAGTTGAAATGTTTACAGCTTACTTTTTCGTGAAGTATTGGAATGGCTCCTTTTAGTTCCAGAATTAGACCGGCCAAAGTATCTGCATCACCTTTTACTTCATCAAAAATAGAATCGTCGCATGCTACCACTTTATAAAAATCACCCAAAAGAACTTTGCCGTCAAAAATATAAGTATTTTCATTAATTTTTGAGAAGAAGTTTTCTTCTTCGTCGAATTCATCGACGATGTCGCCAACAATCTCTTCCAGAATATCTTCCAGAGTAACAATTCCTGAAGTTCCACCATATTCATCTACAACGACCGCCAGATGCACCTTCCTTTTTTGAAATTCTTCTAAAAGTGAATTAATTTTTTTTGTTTCAGGAACGTGAAAAGGTGCTCGTATTAGTGTTTGCCATTTGAATGAATCTCCTTTATGGCTATGTGGTAAAATGTCCTTAATATAAAGAATTCCACTAATGTTATCGAATGAATCGATGTAAACAGGAATACGTGAATAGCCGGAATCGTTGATTACTTGCAAAACTTTTAAAAATCCTGTTTTAATATCCAGTGAAATCACATCTACCCTGGATTTCATTATTTCTTCCACATTTTTATTGCCGAATTTTATAATACCTTCCAAAATGTCCTTTTCTTCAGAAAGTTCCCTATCTGAAGTTAATTCCAGTGCCTGTGAGATTTCTGACATCGATATTTCTTTTCGATGTTTTTGCAGTCGCTTGTTTACAAATGAGGTGGAATAAATTAATATGGAATTTATGGGGCGAAATATTTTTTCCAATGTATTTAATGGGAAAGCCATAAATTTGGCAAACCCTAACGCATAATGAGTAGCATAAACTTTCGGGAAAATTTCACCAAAAAGAAGTAAGAAGAATGTAATTAGCACAACCTGAAGTAAAAACTCGATAACCTGCGAATTATGTATGGTCACCAAATTACCGGTTATGTAAGTGGCTAAAATAATGATGCCAATATTTACAAAATTATTGGCCACAAGTATTGTGGCCAAAAGTTTTTCTGGATTTTCCAGGTTTTTTTGTACAGTCTGATTGGTTTTATTTTTCTTTTGCAGCTTGTGTTTGTCGGAAGCGCTAAGCGAGAAATATGCTACTTCAGAACCGCTAATTAGAGCTGAGATTAATAAAAAAAGTAACACAATTGCAATATAAATTGTAATGCCTAAGGTTAATGGATGAAATTGAATGTTCCATCCTTCTAATATCGCAGATTTAAGTAACGGGTCTGTTTCCAAATTATAATTTGTTAATTAAAAAGGTAAATCTTCATCACCACCGGCATCGTCAACTTCCGGTTTGTTAATCGTTGACACTGGTTCTGCCGCTCCGGTTGCCTGACCCGAATTATCAGAAGGCTCTTTTTGCGTATTTCTGGAGTCTAACATTACCATATTGTTAGCTACAATTTCAGTGAAATATTTTGTTTGCCCATCTTTCTCATACTGTCTTGATGTAATCTTTCCTTCAAGATAAAGTCTGGACCCTTTTTTTACATATTTTTCCACAACTTCTGCCAACCCACGCCATAACACAATATTGTGCCATTCGGTTGTTGTAACTCTTTCTCCATTTTTTGCATTGTACGACTCTGAGGTTGCCAACGAAAAACTTGCAACTGCAACGCCAGAATCAAGATGTCTAATTTCCGGGTCTTTACCCACGTTTCCAACTAAAATAACTTTGTTAACTGACATAATTCTAATTTTTATAGATTAACATTTAAAAATACAAATTTTACCTTTGTTTATTGAATGAAACATTTTTTATTTTAACCAACATTTAAATCTTCAATAAATTGTTCCAGTAATTTTGGTACAGCAAATTTAGAAATATCTTTTTTATTTATACGAATAAATCGCTTGCTTAAATCACTTATTGTTTCAGTTTCGACATGAATGAGCCTGGCATAAAGTATTTGGTGACTTAAAATGTGTTTTCTTTTCGGTGAAATCGATTTAATATTTGAATTAATACTGGTTTCAAATGGGATTCCATTTTTGATAATATCAATCTCGGAAAGTTCTTTTTCTGTCTCTCTTAGAGGAAATTGATATAGATTTTTCCAAATATCACTTCCTATTCGTTTTTCCAAATAGGTGAATTTGCCATTATCGATGTAATAAAAATAAAAAAACCGAACAGATTGTTTGCCCTTCTTTGCTTTTACAGGAAGTTTCTCAACTAATCCTCTATTGTTTGCCAAGCACGTTATTGCAAGTGGACATAAATAGCATTTAGGCGATTTTGGGACACATTGCAAGGCTCCAAACTCCATTAAGGCCTGATTGTGCATTCCCGGATTGTTTTGTGACATTATTTTTTCTGCAACTTCAAAAAAGGCTTTCTTTCCTCTGCTTGAATCGATGGGAGTATCAATTCCAAAATACCTGGAAAGTACTCTAAATACATTTCCATCTACTGTCGGATGTGGTAATTTGAAAGCAATGGAAGAGATAGCTGCTGCAGTGTATGGCCCAATTCCCTTTAGTTTTAAAATTTGGTTATACTCATTTGGAAATTCTCCACTATATTCGTTAACAATTATTTTCGCAGTAAAATGAAGATTTCTGGCACGCGAATAATAACCTAATCCTTGCCAAAGTTTTAGTACATCGTCTTCTGTTGCAAATGCAAGCAGCTCTACGGTTGGAAATTTCTGAATAAAACGATTGAAATAGTTTGTACCCTGCGCGACACGCGTTTGTTGAAGAATTATTTCTGATATCCAAATGTGATATGGGTTAGACGTTTTTCTCCAGGGTAAATCCCTTTTATTCCTAGAAAACCAGCTGTAAATTTCGTCCTGAAAATCATTCATTTAACACGAATTAATTAAGAATCTTAATAAAAACAAAAATAATTTATTTGAAATGCTTTTCAGTCATCAAATTATTTTTATTTTTGCAAACTCATTTAGTACGATAATTCATTGAAAATTAAATATATTAAGAAATGACAAAGGCAGATATTGTAAATGAAATCTCGAAAAATACAGGAATCGAGAAGGTAACTGTTCAAAAAACGGTTGAAGCTTTCATGGAAACTGTAAAAGATTCTTTAGTTGACGGTAAAAACGTTTATCTAAGAGGTTTTGGTAGTTTTGTAGTAAAGAAGAGAGCAGAAAAAACTGCAAGGAATATTTCGAAAAATACAACGATTATTATTCCTGCACACAATATTCCTTCGTTTAAACCTGCGAAAACATTTGTATCACAAGTTAAAAATCAAGTAAAATAAAAGATATGCCGAGCGGAAAGAAGAGAAAGAGACATAAGATGGCTACTCATAAACGCAAAAAGAGATTGCGTAAGAATAGGCATAAAAAGAAGAAATAAGAATCTAAATAATTCTTATTGAAAGTATTGAATAAACCTAAAGTATTGTTATGCTTTAGGTTTAATCCGTTTTAAACAATAGTATTAATATAAATTAAGTTTAAGTAAAAAGGTTGTGAGTAGCGATTTAATTATTGACGTAACTCCATCCGAAATTGTTATTGCCTTACAGGAGAATAAAAGAATTGTTGAATTATCGAGAGAAAAAAGCGGGGCTACATTTGCCGTAGGAGATATCTACCTCGGCAAAGTAAAAAAAATAATGCCAAGTTTAAATGCCGCTTTTATCGATGTTGGTTACGACAAAGATGCTTTTCTACATTATCTTGACATGGGGCCGCAATTTGCTACATTAAACAAATTTCTGAGAATTGCTTCTTCGAAAAAGAACAACGTTTCATCCATCTCTCGGATTCATTCAGAACCCGACATTAACAAAGAAGGAAAGGTTAACGAACTTTTAAAAGTAGGTCAGAAAATTTTGGTTCAGGTATCTAAAGAACCAATTTCTACAAAAGGACCAAGGTTAACATCAGAAATTTCGATAGCAGGGCGTAACCTGGTTTTAATGCCTTTTAGCGACAAAGTTTCAGTGTCGCAAAAGATTAAAACTAATGAAGAGAAAAGCCGGTTAAAAAAATTGGTTCAAAGTATTAAGCCACGTAAATATGGCATAATAGTTCGAACGGTAGCCGAAGGAAAGAAAGTAGCTGAACTCGATCAGGAACTACGCAGATTAGTTGACAAATGGGATTCCATTTATCTAAAACTAGGTCGTTCGTATGCACCATCACTGGTCATCGGCGAAATGGATAGAACAACTGCTTTGTTACGAGACATTTATCATCCTGAGTTTAATAGTATTATTGTTAATGATCAATCGGTGTGTAACGAACTCTCCGATTATATAGGCAGCATTCAAGCTGATAAAAGAAAAATTGTAAAGTATTACAAAGGACGACAACCTATTTTCGAACATTTTGGTATCGATAAACAAATTAAGGCGTCGTTTGGTAAAACTGTTTCTTTTAAAGAAGGTGCGTATTTAATCGTGGAACATACAGAAGCGTTTCATGTAATTGATGTTAACAGTGGTAACAGGGCTAAGGTTGGGTTCGATCAGGAAAACAATGCGTTGGATGTAAACCTGGCAGCCTGCGACGAGGTAGCAAGACAATTACGGTTGAGAGACATGGGTGGAATCATAGTAATTGATTTTATCGACATGCATGTTGCTGCCAATCGCCAGAAGGTGTTCGAACACATGAAGGCGGTTATGGCAGCAGACCGAACCAAGCACAACATTTTACCGCTCAGCAAGTTTTGCCTGATGCAAATTACCAGGCAACGCGTTCGTCCAGAAGAAAACATTGAGACAGCAGAAAACTGTCCAACTTGCAAAGGAAGTGGCAAAATAGTGCCTACTATTTTATTTGCCGACGAATTAGACGGCAAAGTAAAATACATTCTTAAAGATTTGAACAAGAAAAGATTATTGCTAAAAGTACATCCGTACACGGCAGCTTATTTAACTCAGGGACTTAAATGTTTCCAAAACAAATGGTTATTTAAGTACTTTAAAAGGGTAAAAGTGGAAGCTAACAATTCATATTCTTTTTTGGAATATCATTTTTTTGATGAAAATTTAGAAGAAATTATTCTCTAATTAGAAGAAGCCGTTCAGTAAAAGAGCGGCTTCTTTTATGGATACTGGGAGAATCTCATTTTATGTCACTCATATTACATATTTATTTGTTTAAAATTTGAATATTTGCCATGACACAACAAATGGAATAATATTTTGTTAGGATTTAGTAACTATATTTTTTGAAAACTTACGTAATAAAGATGAAAAGGATAACATTTATTTTAGGTTTTATTTTAGTCGCATTATTTACCCAGGCACAGATATTAAACCCAACTACATGGGAATTTGATTCAAAACAAAATGGCAAAGAGGTTGAATTAATCTTTACCGCAAGCATTGAATCGGGTTGGCATTTATACGATACCTACTTGCCTGAAGGTGGCCCAATTGCAACTGCGTTTATTTTTGAAGATTCAACTTTGTTTGAATTTGTTGGCGATCTTGGACAAAACCCAAAACCTGAAATTCATTTCGATGAGACTTTTCAAATGGAGGTAGGTTATTTTAGTAATCAAGCAGTTTTTACTCAAAAAATAAAATTGTCTTCTTCGCAGGATGTTGAAATTAAAGGCTTGGTTCTTTTTATGAGTTGCAATGACGAAACTTGCACGCCACCTGAAGAGCTTGAGTTTTCGTTCAAATTTAATGAAGGTGTTTTTCTTGAAAGTACTGCTTCGGATATAGCTGCTTCTGATTCTACAACAGATTCTGGCAGCAGCCAAACATTATGGTTGTTTATATTGATTTCTGCCTTGGCAGGATTTGCTGCAATTTTAACTCCTTGTGTGTTTCCAATGATTCCAATGACAGTTTCATTTTTTATGCGTGGCAGCGATGATCGAGGGAAAGCCATTCGAAATGGAATATTTTTTGGATTTTCAATTGTGTTAATTTTTACCCTGTTGGGGGCACTGTTTTCGTTTGGAATTTTTGGACCAAATGTCGGAAGTATTTTAAGTACCCACTGGATTCCTAATTTATTGTTCTTTTTGTTATTTCTGGTTTTTGCCATTTCGTTTTTTGGTGCCTTCGAAATTGTATTGCCAAGTGGACTTGTAAATAAAACGGATGCAAAAGCTGATAAAGGTGGAATGGTTGGAGCATTTTTTATGGCTTTAACAACTGTTATTGTATCATTTTCCTGCACTGGTCCTTTTATCGGAGCATTAATAATTGAAGCCGTTCAGGCAGGTGGATTGAGACCATTAATTGGAATGTTCTTTTTTGGTTTAGCATTCGCAACTCCATTTTCTTTGCTGGCTATCTTCCCGTCAGCATTAAATAAATTGCCAAAGTCGGGTGGTTGGTTAAATTCAATAAAGGTTGTTTTTGCATTCGTACTATTGGCGTTTGGATTAAAATTTCTAAGTAATATCGATCAGGTTTACGGGTTTGGAATTTTAAATCGTGAAATTTATTTAGCCATTTGGATTGTAGTTTTCTCTTTCCTTGGCTTGTATTTTCTTGGAAAAATTAAATTCTCGCACGACAGCGATTTGCCATTTATTGGTGTTGGCAGATTATTCCTTTCAATCGTAACGTTTACTTTTGTAGTGTATTTATTTACTGGATTATTGGGTTCTCCGTTGGCATCTGTCTCTGCATTAATTCCTCCGGCAACTGTTACACATTCATATGTACCTTCAAATTCAGGAGGTGTTGAACGAAGTCGGACAAACGAATTATGTGGACCCGCTAAATATGCTGATAAGTTACATTTACCACATGGATTACCCGGTTATTTCGATTACGAACAAGGATTGGCTTGTGCAAAAGAACAAGGCAAACCGATTTTTCTTGTTTTCAAAGGACATGCTTGTTCCAACTGCAAAAAAATGGAAAATACCGTTTGGACCAATCCTGAGGTTCAGAAATTATTGGCTGAAAAATACGTTATAGTTGGATTATATACCGACGATAGAACTACTTTGGATGAAAGTGAATGGATAACTTCTGAGGTTGATGGAAAAGTAAAAAAAACAATGGGGAACAAGAACCTCGATTTGCAAATCTCGAAGTATAAAACAAACAGTATTCCTTTCCATGTAATTATTCAGCCCGATGGAACGGAAACAAAAATGGGGACTACTTTTAAAGAAGATGAATTTAAAGCATTTATTGAAAAAGGATTATAAAAATTGATTGTATTATAGGAAATCCTGAAAAAAAATTAAGGTAGATCCATAAATTAATTCAAAAATGAAAATCGCTGATTTATTGTTTTGGAATGTTGACACACAATTTGATTTTGTATCTCCGGACGGAAAATTGTATGTTAATGATGCAGAAAACTTAAAATTTAAATGGAAAAAATTAACTGTTTTAGCAGAACAAAAATCCATTCGTGTTGTGAATACTGCAGATTTTCATTACTCTAATTCCGCTGAATTAGATTCAAATCCAGACTTTGTAAATACTTTTCCCCCACATTGTATGGCACACACAAAAGGTGCTGCTTATATTGACGAAACTGAACCGAAAAGTCCAATTGTTTTTGATTGGGATAAAAAATATAATAGCGTTTCTGACTTATTAAGTGACGAAGAGCATCGAAATATAGTAATTAGAAAAGATGCTTTCGACGTTTTTAAGGGAAATCCATTTACCGAATCTATTTTAAATTTTTTGTCGCCAAAAATTGTTGTGGTTTATGGTGTAACAACGAATGTTTGTGTGAACGATGCTGTCGTTGGTCTAGCAAGTAGGGTAGAAAGGGTTTATGTAATTGAAGATGCAATTAAAGAACTTCCAAATATTCCGCTTCCATTCGAAAATTGGAAAAAGTTGGCTGTTGAATTGATTCAATTTAATGAACTGGAAAAATTACTCAAGTAATAATTTAGTTTTGCTAATCACTGTGACTGTGACTGTGACTGCAACAGATCACTTTTCCCTCTCTTTCCAGAAACGTTTTTCAATTAGTTCGCTTTTTTTAATGGTATTGCGAATCCATTGAATTTTTGTTTCTATTTTTTCTTCAGCAGTTAACTCCCAGTCCATTTCAGATCTTCTGAGTTTATCTGTTAAATAATGCATTGTGACTGCGGCAGAAACAGAAATATTTAAACTTTCAGTGAACCCAAACATTGGGATTTTCAGAAATTCATCTGCCTCGTTCATTATTATTTCTGAAATCCCTTGTAATTCAGTTCCAAAAACAATTGCTGTTTTACCTGCTGCAATATTGAAATTCGGAAGTTCCTTATCATTGAAGTGTGGTGTAGTTGCAACAATTCGGTAACCCTTCTTTTTTAAGTTTTTAATAGCTTCCAGACTATTATTTTTCTCTTGCTTGTATTTATGAAGCGAGAGCCATTTCGAGGAGCCAAGCGAGACTTCGGTATCTAATTCAAATTGATTTCGGTTTTCGATAATATGAACATCTTGTATGCCAAAACAATCACAACTTCGTAAAACTGCGCTGGCATTTTGTGGTTGAAAAATATCTTCTAGAACCACTGTGAGATATCGGGTTCGGTGTTCAATTACCCGGTTGAAAAGTGCAAGACGTTCAGGTGTTATACAGTGAGAGAGGTAATTGAAAAGTTCGGTTTGCATTGGCTTTACTTGATTAGCTATAATAAAAAAAGGGAAACATAATGTTCCCCTTATCTTTTTTTTCGTTTCATTTAATTACGATACTGCATCAGCTAATTCAGCACCAGCTTTAAATTTAACAACTTTTTTAGCTGCAATGGTAATTTCTTTACCGGTTTGAGGGTTTCTACCAGTTCTTGCAGCGCGTTCATTCACTGTAAAAGAGCCAAATCCAATAAGGGCAACTCTGTCTCCACCTTTTAAAGCGTCAGTTGTAGCAGCTACAAACGCATCAAGAGCTTTTTTCGCATCAGCTTTAGTTAGGCCAGCTCCAGCGGCCATTGCATCAATTAATTGTGCTTTGTTCATAAGGCAAAATTTTAATAAATGGTTAAAATGTTGATAATTAATTATTTATAAAAGCAAAATTCTTTTTCCTTTTTCATTCTGTAGTCATTGGTAAGCAATAATAATCTTAGAGCACCAGTAGAATCAATAGTTTCAGCTTGCTTTCGTACATAAACACTAAATTCAGAAATAAGTTTTAGAAAAACAATGTTTAACCTCTTTTTTTTTAAGCATTTTTTATTTTTTTATTTCAAAAGACTTTTGCAGTTAGAAAAATAATTCTACTTTTGTCGCGCTCAGGAGAGATGGCAGAGTGGTCGAATGCGGCGGTCTTGAAAACCGTTGTACCGCGAGGTACCGGGGGTTCGAATCCCTCTCTCTCCGCATCGGAATCTATCAAAGAAATTTGATAGATTTTTTTATGGCAAGGTTGTTAATAACTTTTTGAATTTGACGGATTGCATTGACGTTTTGAAGATTAAAATTGTTTAGGTAATCTAGAATGAATTACTATATTTGCAATCGCAAATAAAAAGAGTGTTTTAAAACAAATACACGGGTGTAGCTCAGTTGGTAGAGCACTGGTCTCCAAAACCAGGTGTCGGGAGTTCGAGTCTCTCCTCCCGTGCAAAGCAAAAGCAAGTGTTTTAAAGGAGTTTCAAGAGATTGGAGCTCCTTTTTATTTTCATATGAACACGTTTATTTGTACCTTGTACCATCAAATGTTTAAAGATTGTTTAAAGATTTTAGGGTATGGCAACTTTCAAGGCGGTGGTATTGAAGGGAAGCAATCAGGTCAAATCGGACGGTACTTCTCAAATTAAAATTCGGATAACGCATCAACGTAAGGCTGATTATATTCCAACAGACTTATATATGCCTGTTGGCCAGATGAATAGTAAAACCGGTTGGTCGAAATCTGGACCAAATATGGATTCTATTAATTTACGAATTGCTAACTTGTTAAGTCAGTTCCGGGATAAGTATATGGAACTTCGTGACCGTAAAGAGTATATGACGGTTAAACAAGTAAAAGAATATATTATACTTAAAAATGTATATTAAAAACGAACAAAAGTGATGTTAATTGTTTATCTTCAAGTTGTTACACAAATAAAGATTGACAAAAAACATCACTTTAAGGATGAAAAATACGAAGAAAAAATTGAAAGGCCAATCAAGAGTTGTTAAAGCAACATTTCAACAAGTTGATATTGCGTCTTCTCTCAGCAAAACTCAAGCAAGCTTGGTTCTGCATTCGTTCATAGCAATATTTCAGGCAATAACATCACAAAATATTCAGGTCTTAATACAGTAGCAAAATACATGAA
>CAYWGN010000165.1:4193-11793 GCA_964457495.1 uncultured Desulfobacula sp. | reverse complement strand
TTTTCGATTATGTTTATCTTGACAAATCTGGAAAACAAGTATAATGTTACGAGTTTTTAAAATTGCGAAAGTATTGAAATAATAAGGAGAGTTTAAAAATGTACGCAGTTATCAGGACCGGAGGAAAACAATACAAGGTTCATGAAGAACAGATCCTTAAAGTTGAAAAACTTGAAGGTACAGAGGGTGCCCAGATTGAATTTGACGACGTCCTCATGTATTCCGATGGTGAAACCATTACCCTTGGAAGTCCAAAAGTTGAAACTGCCTCGGTCAAAGCGCACATTCTTGATCAGGCAAAGGACAAAAAGAAATTAGTCTTCAAGTATAAACGTCGTAAAGGCTTTAGAAGAATGAAAGGCCACAGACAGCATTATACTGAAATTAAAATAGATTCCATTGCGGTTTAGATAGTAAGGAGAGATTTAATGTCACATAAAAAAGCAGCGGGCAGCACAAGAAATGGTCGCGATTCAAACGGCCAGCGACGTGGTGTCAAAAAATTTGGCGGACAAAATGTTATTGCAGGGAACATTCTTGTAAGACAGGTCGGCACCAAGCTCCATCCCGGCAACAACGTTGGTATGGGTAGAGATTTTACTCTTTTTGCCTTGATTGACGGTGTTGTGTCCTTTGAAAGGAAAGGCCGCGACAAGAAAAAAGTCAGCGTTTATGAAGCGTGAAATTTGTTGATGAAACAATTATCACAGCCAGTTCCGGAAATGGCGGCCGAGGATGTACAAGTTTCCGAAGGGAACGGTACATTGAAAGAGGCGGACCTGATGGTGGTGATGGCGGTGATGGTGGAGATGTTATTCTAAAGGTTGATCCGAGTAAACGAACACTCTACGATTATCGCCGCCAGAAATTTCTCAGAGCCAAAAATGGCGAAGGCGGTCAAGGCAAACAAAGACATGGCAAGAATGGTTCACCCTGCATCATCACCCTTCCCCCGGGAACCATTGTTTCCAATGCAGACACCAATGAAATTATTGTGGATCTAACCAATACTGAGGATGAATATATTATTGCCCAGGGCGGCATGGGCGGACGGGGCAATAAACGGTTTGCATCTTCCACCAACCGGGCACCCAGATATTCTCAGCCTGGTATTCCCGGGATTGAACTCAAGCTTAAACTGGAACTGAAACTCCTTGCCGATGTCGGACTTGTTGGTTTGCCCAATGCCGGAAAATCAACGCTGATAAGCAATATATCGGCAGCCCGTCCTAAAATAGCCGAATATCCTTTTACAACACTGACCCCAATTATAGGAATGGTGGAACCGCCCTTTGGAGAACCCTTTGCTGTGGCAGACATCCCAGGGTTGATTGAGGGTGCACACGAAGGGATGGGCCTTGGCATCAGTTTTTTAAAACATATTGAAAGAACCGGAATTCTGGTTCATTTGATTGATTCTTTCCAGATAGATCCTGATTTTCCGCTTAAGTCTTTTAATCTGATCAACAATGAGTTGTCCAAGCACAGTCAAACATTGGCACAAAAAACTCAAATTGTCGTGCTGAACAAAATTGACTTGCCCGGGACAAAAGAAAAAACTGAGGCATTTAAAAATGCCTTAAAAGATATCCAGGTATTGACCTTGTCAGCTGTAACGGGGAAAGGGGTAAAAGAACTTGTCAACCTTTTAGCTTCCAAGCTTATAAAGAGTTAAAAATGAAAGCAGGACTTTTTGGGGGAACTTTTAATCCTTTCCACAATGGACATATTGAAATTATTCAATATGTAAAAGATAGATATGGGTTGGAAAAAATTTTTTTAATCCCTTCTGCAACTCCTCCTCACAAACCTGACATAAACCTTGCACCTGCAAATGACCGATTTGAGATGGTAAAACAAAGCTTAAAAGGCCAAGAAAATTTTTTCGTATCAGACAAAGAATTAATCAGAAAAGGACCTTCCTTTACCATTGATACCATAAACGAATTTAAAAAAGAATATGGCCACAATACCCATTTTTTTCTTTTAATGGGATCTGACGCATTTTTGGATATAACAACCTGGAAACATAAAGATCAAATTTTTGAAACCATTCAAATTATCATCATGCTAAGAGGGCATTGGGAAAATTATAATGCCATAGTCTCTTTTATTGACGAAAACATATCAAAAGGGTACATCTTTAATGAACAGGACAATACGTTTTCCCATAAAAACAAAAAGAAAATTATAATTTGCAAGGTACCCAAAATTAATATTTCATCCACCATGATTCGGGAACGCGTAAAAAATAACAAATCCATAAAAGATCTCGTGCCTGCAAATATTGAAAAAATTATTAAAACAAAGGAATTGTATAAATGAAAAACAGCATCACAATAAAAGATGATCTTAAAAAATACCTTATTCCTGCATTTGAGAGAAAGGCAAAATCAATTATTGCCATTGATGTTAAAAAATTCACCTCTTATACAGATACTCTTGTCATTATTGAAGGCAGTTCCCAACGCCAGGTTACAGGCATTGCCGAGCATTTGATTAAAAGCTTAAAAGGTCAGAAGATAAAAACCATTGGTGTTGAAGGTGTTAAAGAAGGTGACTGGGCATTGCTTGATTATGGCGAAGTCATTATTCATGTTTTTGAATCTGAAAAAAAATCTTTTTATGATATAGAAGGCTTATGGGCTGATGCACCACGTATTGATCTTTCCGAATTTAAAAAGGCCTTTGAGTTACAGGAAAACAAAGATGAGAAGGAAGATGATGGATTCTAAATCCCTTCCTGTCAATATTTTAATGATCCTTGACGGATGGGGCATTAATGATAAAACCCTAGGGAATGCATTTGCCCTGGCAGATACTCCTTTTTTAGATTCTCTGTTAAAAAATTTCCCCAGCTGCAAACTTTTGTGCTCGGGCAATGCAGTGGGACTTCCCGATGGAACCATGGGCAACTCAGAAGTCGGGCATATGAATATTGGTGCAGGTAGAAAAGTATTGCAGGATTTTGTAAGAATCAATCAGGCTATTTCCGACAAATCCTTTTTTAAAACCCCTGCACTGATGGATGTCATGAACCAGGTTTCAAAACGGGACAAAAGCCTCCATCTTATGGGACTTTTGTCTGATGGCGGCGTTCACAGCCATATCTCCCATTTATTTGCCTTAATTGACATGGCCAGACAAAATGGGGTTAAACATCTTTTTATCCACCCAATACTTGACGGGCGAGATACCTCACCCCTCAGCGGTATTAATTATATTCAGCAGCTGCAGGACTATCTTGACAAACAAAATTATGGCAAAATAGCCACTATTGTCGGCCGTTACTGGGCCATGGACAGGGATACAAGGTGGGACAGGGTTGAACGAGCATACCTTCTTTTTACAAACGCTGCAGGATTACTTGCTGACAATCCAATAACAGCTGTACAAAACGCATATAATTCCGGTCAGACTGATGAATTCATAAAACCCATTCTTCTCAATACTAACAATAACACATTAAAAGGTGCCCCAAACGGTATAATTGATGATGGAGATGGCATTATTTTTTTTAATTTCAGGGCAGACCGAGCTAAAGAAATCACAAAAGCCTTTACAGAAAAAGGCTTTAATGAATTTACCAGGAAAAAACTGATAGATCTGACCGGCTTTGTCTGCATGACCCGGTATGACGAAACTTTTGACCTGCCGGTGGCCTTTGCTCCTCAACACCTGGATAATATTCTCGGGGAAATATTAAGCAAAAAACATATTCCTCAACTTCGAATTGCTGAAACTGAAAAATATGCCCATGTTACCTATTTTTTTAATGGTGGAGATGAAAAAATTTTTAAGGGAGAAGAAAGAGTAATGATTCCTTCTCCCAGAGATGTGGCAACCTATGATAAAAAACCCCAGATGAGCGCGTTTGAAATTGCCGACACAGCCTGTGAAAAAATAAAATCCCGTAAATTTGGATTTGTCTTACTGAATTTTGCCAATATGGACATGGTGGGACACACAGGAATCCTGGAACCTGCCATCAAAGCATGTGAAACCGTTGACAAATGTGCACAAAAGGTTGTTAACGCCATATGGAAAACAGGTGGTATTGCATTGGTAACAGCAGATCATGGGAATGCAGAACAAATGATTGCAGATGATGGCTCCCCTCAAACTGCCCACACATTGAATCCTGTTAGACTTATACTTGCAGGAGATATTTATAAAGGTATAGCTATGAACGACGGGATTCTTGGCGATATCGCCCCAACCCTTCTGCAAATATTAAATATAAAACAACCCGATGAAATGACAGGGACATCTTTAATATGACATTTGATTATATAATCACTGACTACATTACGGGAAAACCGGTAAGAAATACGGGGCCTGAGGCCTGCAAACAGATATTTGAAAGATTTCTGGTCCATGAAAAAGGATATTCAAAAGAAGATATTAAAGTGGATGAAGAATTGGTTGTCCAGTTTAAAGGAGAAGATTATATCTCAGCCATTGATCTGATTGTCAGCTGCAAAAAAAAAGCATTAATGGCCATTACCTGTGTGGCAGGATCCATTGGATCCTATGAAAGGGAAATTCTGGCCGGGGCAAGGCTTGTCTATAACTATCAAATTCCCTTTGCCGTTTCAACGGATGCAAGGGATGCTACGGTAATGGATACCCTTTCCGGCAAAAACACAGGACAGGGTCTTGGTGCCATTCCTTCAAAAAAAGAAGCGCTCAAGCTGGTTGAGACAATGGAGTTTAAACCTTTTGATAAAACCAGAAAGGAGCGGGAAATGATCATTTACCGCTCCTTTAACCTGGAAAAAATCAATATTTAGGCCCTGGATACCTCTTTATTGCAATGTTTGCAAAAAGTAGCCCGTTTTTTAATTATCTCTGCACAATAGGGGCATTCCCTTGTATAATGCCTTTCATGAAGCTGATCTATGGCCTTTTGCACCCCTTCCTGTAGTACGGGGGTGGGAAACTTATGATTGATTAAATGCTCTGTTGCTTCAGCATCGCCAAGTTCTCCAACCATTTGAGCTGCTTTAAGCCTTGCCTTTGGAGGAATCTTAGGATCAAGACAAATCTTTAAAATTTCATCCCAGTCCTTTGATATATAATAATCTGTCAAAACTGAGAATGTCTGTTTCAGCAATTCTTTTTTTGCTTCTTCCTGAATCAGGACTTCATCATCCAGTATTCCACCAGTGGCTCCCACGGGACTGAATACAGGCATATACTCAAAATTTTTCTGTCCCGGTTCAACATAGCACCGATAGGATGCAGGTGTTTCCATGGTATCTTTAAGGTGTTCCCAACCCTGTTTATAGCTGCCGCACCCATCATTAAAACAGACAAACAAGTATGGGGTGCCCCAGCCAAGTCCATCACTGAAATTAATAGGGGGAACTTCCCACAATGTCATTTGGGTATCACAATCAGGACATTTTGGTTTGTCCATTTTTAAATATTTTGTAAGAAGTTCTTCTTTTGTTTCAAACGCCATTATATTTTTCTCCTTTGGTATTCTGTCCCATTCAGTTTGCCAAAATAAGCATATGGCCGGATTTGTCAAACCCGAGATGTCGACTCTAAAAAATCAATTGATTAAATTTGGGGTTTGATCCTATTCAATCACAGCAAGTACGGCACCTTTGGCAACGGAATCACCACTTTTATAATTCACAGCCTTAATCACACCGCTTGCCGGTGAAGGCAAAGCATTTTCCATCTTCATGGCTTCAATGACCACAACAGTCTCACCTTCTTTAACCAAGTCGCCCACATTCTTTTCATATTTAATGACCATACCCGGCATGGGTGCTTTGACAGGTGTTCCGTCAGATGCAACAGGCGCAGGTTCTTTTTTGGCTGCAGGCACAGGTTTTGATACAGGAGCTGCCGAAGCAGGGGCTGCAGGTTGTGCGGGTGCTGTTTGAGCCACGGGTGCTACGGGAACAGTTGCCACAGGAGCAGCAGCGTTAGCGTAGGCGATAACAGGGGCACCGCCCACTTCATCGACACCCACTTCAAAATAATCCCCTTCTATAAATACGTTAAAGGTGCGGGCATATTCACTCTTTTGGGGAAGGTCTTCCAACTTGACTCGCTCAACCAGTTCGCCTTTCCTGGCTTTCTCGATCATCTTATTTTGCTTTGCCACATCTTCAAGTGTGATGGGTTTTACACTTTCAGGCACCTTTTCTTTACCATATTTCTGCATAAGAAATTTTTTACCGGTAACAGGGAAAAGAGCATATAAAATAAGATCTTCATCATCCACAGCCAGATCCCCGATCTCTTTTCTTGCCTTTTCAAGTTCAGGCTCAAGCACTTGGGCCGGTCGGCAGGTAATGGGTTCTTCCCCTCTTTCATAGCCTTTGAGTGCTTTTTTCTGTACTTTTTTATCAATGGGTATGCTTGTTTTGCCATAAAGGCCATAACAAAGGTCTTTTACCTGGGCTGTCACCATTTTATATCGTTCCTCTGGTGTGTCAAACAGGACATTGTTCACCGTCTGGATACCGACAATCTGGCTTGTGGGTGTTACCAGGGGAATCTGACCCAGTTCTTTTCTGACCCTTGGAAGCTCTTTGAGAACGTCATCAAGTTTATCCAGGGCATCCATCTCCCTTAACTGGTTCACAAGGTTTGACAGCATGCCACCTGGTGTCTGGTGAAGCAGAACATTTATATCAATAACAGAAACTTTAGTATCATCCAACAGATGCTTGTATTTGGGTAATACCTCCTTTTCCAGAATTTCATTGATATCTGCCAGGGCATTGATGTCAAACCCAGTATCCCTGTTGGTGCCCAGAAGCGACATGACAAAGGGTTCCAGGGCAGCATGGGATGTTCTATAGGCATATGGGGTCAAACAGGTATCAATGATGTCAACCCCTGCCTCAATTGCCTTGAAATGGGTCATGGGCGACATGCCGGACGTAAAATGGCTGTGAAGATGTATCAATGGTTTAACCTTGTCTTTTAAGGCTTTAACAAGCTTATAAGCGTCGTAAGGTGCCAGAAGGCCTGCCATATCCTTTATACAGATACTGTCTGCACCCATGTCTTCAAGTTCTTTTGCTTTCTTGATATAATACTCAAGCGTGTATACATCACCTCCGATTCTCGGTTCAGTCAAAGAATAACAGATACAGCCCTGGAAATGAGCACCGCATTCCTTAATCACTGGAACAACTGTTTCAAAATTACGAAAATCATTTAAAGCATCAAAGGTTCTGAAAATCTCCATTCCATTATCAACGGTTTTTTTCACAAACAGCTTTGCCACATCATCTGCATAATTTCTATACCCCACAAGATTCTGGCCCCTTAAAAGCATTGAAAACCGGGTCTTTTTAAAATATCTTTTCAAGGTCCTAAGTCTTTCCCATGGATTTTCCCCTAAAAAACGGTGCATGGTATCAAAGGTTGCTCCACCCCAGACCTCCACGGCCCAGAAACCGATCTCATCCATTCTTTCTGCAACAGGGATCATATCTTCGGTCCTTCCCCTTGTGGCAAAAAGAGACTGGTGACCATCACGCAAAGATAGATCCTCGATCATCAATCGATGTTTAGCTTCTGGTCTGTCTTTATCATACTTCATCTCAGCCATTTTAACTTGGGTGTG
>CAYWGN010000165.1:0-4093 GCA_964457495.1 uncultured Desulfobacula sp. | reverse complement strand
CCCACGTCCTGATATTCCCCAGATATTAGTTTGTTGCATGATCTGCTGTGGTTGTACTGCAAGTTCTGGAGTCGGTACTGAAACCTGGGGGTCATAAAAAGCAACCGCTTCTTCTGATGTCTTAATATAAGCAAGTACAGCAGCCATGGCTGCAGATAGTTTCTTTTTATCCATTTTCATCCTTTTATCCTATACTGGTATATTCCCATGTTTTTTTGCAGGCCTTAATTCTCTTTTTGTTGACATGGCCTCAAGGGCATCAATGAGGCGCGGCCTTGTTTCAGAGGGTTGAATCACCGCATCCACGTACCCTCTGGCAGCAGCACAATAGGGGTTGGAAAATTTTTCGTTATATTCATCTATTTTTTGAGTTCGTTTTGCTCCAGGATCATCTGCCCCATTGATTTCCTTTGCATGGATAATATTGGCAGCACCTGCAGCACCCATTACAGCAATCTCAGCAGTTGGCCATGCAAATGCCATGTCCGCACCCAGGTGCTTTGAACACATGGCAAGATAAGATCCGCCATAATCTTTTCTTGTGATCAACAAAAGTTTTGGAACAGTTGCTTCAGAATAACACCATAAAAGTTTTGCGCCATGCCGTATAATACCACCCCATTCCTGGTTACTGCCGGGCAGATATCCTGGAACATCCGCAATTGTGAGCATGGGAATATTGAATGCATCACAAAATCGAATAAACCTGGTGGCTTTATCAGAAGCATCAATATCCAGGCATCCTGCCAGAAAATTGGGCTGATTGGCAATAATACCAATGGAGCGACCGTTTAGCCTTGCAAAACAGATCACCATATTTTTAGCAAAATACTGGTGGGGTTCAAAATACTGGCCATCATCCACAATGGAGGTGATCACAGCTTTGATATCATAGGCCCTGTTGGGATTGTCCGGTATGATTGAATCCAGGGATTCATCCATTCGATTTGGATCATCTGTGGGTGGCACAAAGGGAGGATCTTCCATATTATTGGACGGCAGATAGGATAAAAGTTTTCTTATCTGCATAAGGGCATCTTCATCAGATTCACAGGCAAATTGTGCCACCCCGGATTTCTCGTTGTGGGTCATGGCACCGCCAAGGTCTTCAAAACTAATCTCTTCACCCGTAACCGCCTTAATGACATTGGGTCCTGTAATAAACATATAGCTGGATTCTTTAACCATAAAAATAAAATCTGTCATGGCAGGTGAGTAAACTGCACCACCGGCCGTGGGCCCCATAATGGCAGAAATCTGAGGGATGACACCGGAAGCGGCTGAATTGCGAAAGAAAATTTCACCATATCCTGACAGGGCATCGATTCCTTCCTGGATTCTTGCACCACCGGAATCATTCATGCCTATAATAGGAGTGCCTGCCTTTAAAGCCATATCCATGACCTTACAGATTTTTTTAGCCTGCATCTCTCCCAGAGAACCTGCCCTTGCAGTAAAATCCTGGGCATAGGCAAACACGATTCTGCCATCCACTTTACCATGCCCTGTAACAACACCATCTGCCGGGATCTGTACATTTTCCATCCCAAAATTGGTACACCTGTGGGTGACAAACATATCCAGTTCCCTGAAGGTTCCCTTGTCAAAAAGGATATCAAGCCTTTCCCTGGCATTGAGTTTCCCTTTTTCCCGTCGTTTTTCAAGGGCTTTTTCTCCGCCCATTCCCATGATCTGCCGTTCTTTTTGTTTCAGCTCCTGGATCTTGTCAGATGTTACTCCCATAATAAAAACCCTTCCTTAACTATTTATCCATTATTTTAATTTTTCATAGTAAAACGCCATGCACAAAACCATTCTTCAGGATGGTCATCTGGCGGACATCCTATACATTCGGTTTTAATTCTTTTATCAACAGCCCTTGCAAAATATTCATATTCAACCAGGCCTACAGATTTACAGGGATAGTCATCCAGTTTCTTTCTTTTTCTTGCAGATTGAACCCTGCAGTCATTCATTTGAAATACAAAACTTTCAGGGCCTTCGTCAACAAAAGATTGCTCATTAATGAATGCATACATCCTGAAATTTAATGCTTCCTTCAATCCTTCAAGCCCGCAGTCATCATCCAGTTTCAAAAATTTTTTAATCGCAAATGCTTCATAGGGGGAAAACTGAGCCCAGCAGGAATCATTACACCGCTTGGCATCATTCATTCCATTATCAAATTCAACTGCCTGAAACCACACACCATCATTTACCAGCCAGTTTTTTGCCACAGCACCCATAAGGGCCTCAATTTTTTCGTCCTCCATGTCCACCAAAGCTTTGGGCAAACCATCTTCAAGCTGAAAATCCAGAACTTCTGAAAACCTTTTTAATCCAATTGAAACGCTCTTTTGGGTTGCCTTTTCAAGAACCTCCAAAGCCTTTTCCATGCCCATCTGATGCCTGATTTCGGTAAACCAAAGACCATAGTGGACTACAATTCTAGTTAACATGTCAACAATTAATCTTGCTTTTTCGGTTTTATCCAAACTTGAAGGGTCACTTTTTTTAACTCCCATAGATTCAATTCCTTTTTAAAGATCTTAACACCTTAATATAATAAACTTTTTTGGAAACCTTAATCCAAGGCCTGTTTCTTGTCAAGGTTTGATTACAATACAGCTATATTAAAGCCAATAAATCATTGCATTAAAAAATAAAACGTTCTATTAATAAAAAATAAAAAAAATCAACGTTCAAAGGACATAAGTTTTTTTATGGTAAATACAATAAGCTCAGGATAAATTAAAATGAGTGTAAAAATACATGTACATGTTACCCATCGCAGACACACCAATGGTCAAAAAACAATAGAAGTTGAAGGAAACTCTGTTGAAGAAGCATTAAACAATTTTGTCACCCAACATCCGGGCATGAGGCATGAAATATTTGATAAAAAAGGGGAATTGCTCCATTGTATTGAAATCTACCTCAACAAGGGAAGCGCGTATCCTGGAGAACTTAAAAAACAGGTAAAGGCTGGCGATGAAATTCATATTATCACCTTTCTCGCCGGTGGATGATTTTAATACTATTTTTTTAATTCATTCCATTTATAATCAATAAGTTCAAGCAGAACTCCATTCATTTTTTTAGGATGGATAAAGGAAAATTCACAGCCACGAAATGGCCTTGTTCCTCCAATAAACGGATAATCTTGTTTTTTAAGCTCTGTCATGGCTTCCCGGGTATTATCAACATTAAAACTGATTAACATCACGCCTTCACCCTTTTTTTTGATAAAGTCTGCCACATGTCCATCCGGCGTCGTAGACTCCATAAGTTCAAAGCCAATCTCACCCACCCAGTACCGTGCAACTTTAATCTTTTCAGTATCATCAATATATGCATCGTCGGGTTCTTTTTTCCCAAGGATAGGCTCCCACAACCCACGTGCCTCATCAAGATTTTTAACGGCTATGCATATATGATCGATTTTATTTGTTTTCAATTTGCACCTCCTGATATAAGCTTGGTAGAATCGTGATGATACGGCACTATGAAAGCAGTGCCGTTTGACCAGGGCCTTTGTGATCTCAATTTTATAGGCGTTTTTTTCACGACACACTCCTGTTGAAAAATGGTCAAAAAAATCTAAAACCACTTTTATTTTAATTTAACCTGCAATTGCATAAAAAAAGAAAAAAATAAACTTTTTTTTCAGGTTTTTAATTTTTCAACCATTGATTAAAGCGGGATGACCCACTTGTTTTCAGTTTAAAGGAGTTACAAAAACTTCCAAATGTTTCAGCCATGTTCAAGGGATTAACAAATAATTTTGATATTTTTGTGTTGACAGGACACTCTTACTATTCTATTTTGAGAACAAGTGTTTCTTATAGAGAATTCTAATTAAAAACAAGGCTTCTACATGAAATTCAAAAGAGTGCCGGCCATTGATAAGTGTTTTCAAATATTGGAGCTTCTGGGGAGGGGGAAAAACCCCTTGGGAATTACAGAAATATCCAATGCTCTGCAACTAAATAGTGTTTGAACGAAAACTCACCCATCTACTGCGTTGCTGCAAAATCCTGAAATCCTCATGTACAGTAGTACACTCCGGTTTCAAGATTTTTTGCGCCTTGTA
>CAYWGN010000164.1:0-11865 GCA_964457495.1 uncultured Desulfobacula sp. | reverse complement strand
GCCTTTGAATGACGTTGCAAGACGGATATCTTTATTCATCAATCTGCCTCACTACCCACAATTAACCGGTCAACAAGTCGTGAACTCCAATTCCAGCAGGGAAGGTGGGTTAAGGTATTACCGGCAATAAAAAGACCGATTTCGCATATTTTTTTTTTGATCAAGCGTTTCATTTCATGCCTTGTCCCAAAAACAAATTAAGTATTGCGAGCCCTTGGTTAGCTTGCAGACGTCAGAGGGCATTTTTTTTGTTATTTTCATACAGTTACTCCCTCCCTGATACGTTGTGCCTCCTTGACCTGTTTTTTCCTGGCCTGGTCTGCCATTTTAAGCCATTCGTCATTATCTAAAAACAACTTCCCCACCACTTTCAGGATCAAAGCCGGATAACGTTTTTTGTGATGCCATTTATAGATGGTGTGAATTGATACCGGGAGATCTCCAGCATCGGCAGCTTTTTTGACTTCAATAAGGTTCATAGTGCTATTCCTTTTCTTTAGGTTTGCTTTATTTGCATACAGTATATGTTTCGTTATATATGATGTCAAGCGAACTTATCAATTATTGCTGTATTTTATATTTGTTCGGTACTTACCGAATAAATAATTTTACAGTTCAAAAAGTAATAGGTTAATTTTAGAAAAAAATAGAGATAGAGAATAAATATTTTTTCAAAGATAATTTGATGTAAGATGAGATTTTTTACATGACCAACATGTCCCAGGTGTCACCCTATTGTCACCCCAATAAAAAAAGGTTTTCAACAAAAAGCTGAAAACCCTTGGTATTAATGGTACGCCCGGCCCGATTCGAACGGGCGACCTATGGATTCGAAGTCCAGCGCTCTATCCAGCTGAGCTACGGGCGCACAGGGTCATGAAGACGATATTAGATAGCACAATGAAATATTTTCTGCAATGGTCTGTTCTATCTTTAATACCATAAACACATATTCACCATCGTTAAAATCGATGTTCTGGTTGACCCACCTTCCTATTGACAACTATCTGCTTTAAAAGTAGAACCCAAAAGTGAAATGAAGAAAAACAAAAGAAAAACAAAAGTCTCATGGATCTGGAAGACACTATTTGTAATTGTGTTATTTCTGTTTTGTTTTACGATCCTTCAGGTTCTGGCGCTCAAATTCATCAACCCGCCATTTACACCTAATGTGGCATGGGAATGGGCAGAATCTATTATTCAAAAACAGCCTGTAAGGCGACCAAAGTATACCTTTAAAAAGATTGAACATATATCACCTCATCTGAGAAAGGCTGTCATTGCGGCTGAAGACCAGCGGTTTTTATCCCATAGCGGGTTTGATTTCAACGAAATAAAAAATGCTTTAAAAACCCTGATCAAAAGAAAAAAATTGCGGGGAGCCAGTACCATCAGCATGCAGACTGCCAGGAGCGTATTTTTGTTATCCAGCAAAAGCGTGTTCAGGAAAATAGCAGAGATGTATTACACTGTTTTAATTGAACTCTTCTGGGACAAACACAGAATTCTTGAAATGTATTTAAATACAGTGGATTGGGGAACGGGTGTCACTGGTGCCGAGGCAGCCTCACAAAAATATTTTTCAATCAGTGCCCGGCATCTGAATCCTTCTCAGGCTGCCTTAATGACAGCCATTTTGCCAAACCCGCATATATGGTCAGTCAAACACCCCAGCCCCTATCTTAAAAAACGGCAGGCACAAATCATGAAAGACATGGCCCTTATGCCGCTGCTTTAGAAAAAGATTTACTTAATTTTATTTAAAGCTGCATCAAAACTTGCCTGGTCTGCTTTAAAGGCCAGGGCATCTTTTCCTATCCTGATAATGGTTAAGGCATTAATTTTGTCACCTTGTTCAATCTTATTAACCACATCCTGACCTTTAATCACTCGTCCAAAAATCGTATGTTTATTATCAAGCCAGGGCGTGGCTGTATGGGTAATGAAAAACTGGCTGCCATTGGTTCCAGGCCCTGCATTGGCCATGGAAAGAATCCCGGGAGAATCATGTTTTAATTCCTTCACAAACTCATCAGGGAATTGGTAACCAGGGCCACCTCTGCCTGTTCCTGTGGGATCACCGCCCTGAATCATAAAATCTTTGATCACTCTGTGGAAAATGAGCCCGTCATAATATTTTTTTGAAGAATTCTGGTTCGAAGCAATTGTCCCAAGAGCCAGTCCTGCAAAATTGGTGACTGTTATCGGGACCTGTTTATAATAAAGGACTGCAATAATCTGTCCTTTACTGGTATCAAATTGAGCATATAACCCTTCTTTTAGATCCTTTGGCAGATCTTTAGAAAAAACAAGACCGGGGATTAAAAGCAGGCCTGTGAAAATAAATATGATAAGAATTTTTCTGGTTGAGAACATTTTGACAATCTCCTTCCTTAATGAATTTTTACTTTCTCCATAATCAAAAAAACCCGACTCTCAAGGCTTTTGAGTTTCGGGTGTTAATGAACAATCTTTCTACAACTTTTAAAAAAAATGGGGTGAGTGACGGGGCTTGAACCCGCGACCCCCAGGACCACAACCTAGTGCTCTACCAACTGAGCTACACCCACCGCAAATAACTCATCTTAACTATCAGATCTTGATATGTTTTTCAATACTTTTTTCATGCAACCCAATTTAATCATGGTTTTTTTATTTCATCAAAATTATTGGGTGCCCCAGGCCATGACCCATATTTTACATTGACCTTGAAGTGTTGTTTGACTATTATCCCTGCTTATAAATATTTCATTAAAGGAACTTGTATATGAATGCTTTTTTAATATTTGTTGTCCGGTTAATTTTAGGTCTTGTATTTGGTATTTTCCTAATCCGGTTGTTTAGGCCGGAATGGGGTATTTACCATGGTGTTGTCACAGGGCTCATTCTGGTTGCCCTGGCTTATGGCATGGCGTTTTTCAGAAAAAAGAAACAAAAATAGAACCCGAGGTTTTTTACAATTGGAAAAAAATATAATTTTAGGGACGGCCGGACACATTGATCATGGAAAAACAAGCCTTGTCAAAGCATTAACAGGGATTGAGACAGACCGGCTCAAAGAAGAAAAAGAAAGGGGCATTACCATTGAACTTGGGTTTGCCTGGCTTGATCTGCCCAATGGGCAGCATATCGGCATAGTGGATATGCCGGGCCATGAAAAATTTGTAAAAAATATGGTGGCCGGTTCCAGTGGTATTGATGTCGTCGCAATGGTGATAGCAGCAGATGAGGGTGTCATGCCCCAGACAAGGGAACATATGGAAATCTGCAATCTCATGGGCATTGAACATGGGATGGTGGCCTTGACCAAAATAGACATGGTGGATGAAGATCTTTTAGAACTTGCCTTTGAGGATATCAATGATTTTGTAAAGGGCACTTTTCTTGAGGGCAAGCCAATTTGTCCTGTTTCCTCTGTCACAAATGAAGGATTAGATAAATTTATCAAAACCCTTGAAACCATCTGCAGCAACATTCCTGAAAGAAAATTTTCCTCTATTTTCAGGCTGCCCGTGGACCGTGTCTTTTCAATGAAAGGATTTGGCACTGTTATTACCGGAACCCTGGCTTCCGGCAGTATCAATGTTGGAAATGACATCATGGTCTATCCCAAACAGATTATCTCTAAAGTCAGAGGAATCCAGGTTCACAGCTCAGGTGTTGAAACAGCAGGCCCTGGCACCAGAACAGCCATAAACTTTCAGGGGCTTGACAAAGAATCTGTCAGCCGGGGAGATATCCTGTCTACTCCTGACGCTTTGATTGAAAGCTATATGGTGGATGCCCATTTCCTTTATTTAAAAAGCAATGCAAAGCCTGCAAAAAACAGAACAAGAATAAGATTTCATTCAGGAACCAGTGAGATACTTGGGTATCTTATTTTGCTTGATAGAGAGGAGCTTTTGCCTGGAGATGATGCCTGTGTTCAATTCCGCTTAGAGGCCCCTGTCTGCTGTATCAAGGATGACAGATATGTTATCAGAAATTATTCGCCCGTGAAAACAATTGGAGGCGGCGCCATATTAAATCCAGCTTCCCAAAAGCACAGGCTGTTTGATAAGACTGTTATCCAGGGGCTGGAAAACTTGATACTGGGTGATAATGAACAGATTATTTTATTCTTTTTATCCTTAAAAGGATTTCAAGGGCTGTCCTTTTCCCAGCTGCGTGTCATGACCAATATCCCGGACAAAAAACTGACTGCAAATTTGCAGAAACTGCTTGCCAAACAACAGATTGTCCAGACGGACAAAGAAAAACAAAGATTTGTCAGTGGTGACTTTTTTGATGATTTCAAAGAAAAACTCATACAGAAACTAAGTGCCTACCATGCAAAAAATCCATTAAAAGAAGGCATGCCCACCCAGGAACTTAAATCCAAATTTCAATATATTGATGATACAAAGTTTTTTAATATTCTTTTTGCAAAACTGTCCAGGGAAAATTTCATTGTTCTGGATAAAAATATTGTAAAATTGTCTGCCCACAAAGTGGCACTCCAGGTTGATCAGCATGATGTAAAAGAAAAAATTAAAAAAATCTATCAAACATCAGACTTAACGCCTCCCTTCTTCAGGACCATCTGCCATGATCTTGATCTGGACAAAAACACGGCAATAGATGTTCTCCATATGCTGATTGATGAGAAATCCATTGTCAAAACAAAGGATGACCTTTACTTTGATGCCAGAAAAATAGATAGCCTTGGACAAAAGTTGGTCGCATTCCTGAAAGAAAAGGAATCCATCACCACACCGGAATTTAAAGACGTGACCGGCGGGGTATCCAGGAAATATGTCATCCCCTTAATTGAATACTTTGATTCCATAAACCTGACCATAAGGGTGGGAGATACGCGGCAGTTGCGGCGAAAAACCTAAAGAATCTTTTCAGCAAAGGCTTCAACAATACCATCCAGGCGGGTTTTTCCTTCCAGAGTGAGTGCAAACCGTTGATCTTTAATAAACCCTAAGGACTTTCCAAAAATTCGCTCCAGAATATCTTTATATCTGTTTTCAAAGGAGTCGTGAAATAGAGTCTGAAATTTTGCAAGATCCAGGCCTTCAATGGTACGAAGCCTGAGCATGATCATCTCCAGCATTTTCTGTTTTTGGGTAAGAATCTCCCAATCTTCAATGGGAAGTCTGCCTGAATCCAAATCCTTTATATATGTGTCTATATTTTTAGGATTCCAGGACCTTATTTTTCCATCATATGAGTGTGCTGCTACCCCAAATCCGTAGTAAGGGGTCATGTCCCAATATTTTGAGTTATGTCTTGACCTGTTCTGCCTTCCCTTTGAAAAATTGGAAATCTCGTAATGCTCATAATTATTATTGATTAAAAATATGGCCGTCTTTTTAAACATCATTGACATAATTTTACCTTCAGCGCGATTTATCAGGCCTTTTTTTAATTTTTCATCAAGGGCAGTACCAGGTTCAATGGTGAGCATATAGCAGGACAGATGGGAGGGAATCATCCCAACTGCTTGTTTTAAATCTTTTTCCCATATATTTTGGGTTTCAAAAAAAAGTCCGTAAATTAAATCCATACTGATATTATCAAAACCTGCTGTTTCTGCATCATTAATGGTTTTGATTGCCTGCTTAGCCGTGTGGATTCTAGTTAAAAATCTAAGTTTATCCTCGTTAAAGGACTGGACTCCGATACTTAGCCTGTTAATCCCAATATTTTTTAATTCTTTAAGATAATTTAAATTAATAGTTCCAGGGTTAACTTCAAATGTGATTTCAACATCCCGGGAAACTAAAAACTTGTCTCCAATGGTCTGCAAAAGCATGTCAACATCTTTAACCGGCAGAAGAGATGGGGTTCCACCACCAAAATATATGGTGTCAATTTTCTCCTTTGAGTCTGACCTTTTTTCAATCTCTTTTTGAAGGGCTTTAATATAAGCCGGGATCAATGAAGCATTAGTCAAAGAAAAAAAATCACAATAATCACACTTTTTAACGCAAAATGGAATATGGATATAAATGGATTTTTGATTACACAAAACGCTTCATCAATTCATCAATCACGGAATCAACATTTTGGGGTGTCACCCCGTAATGATTACAGGCCTGCTTTACCCTTTCGAGATGTGGGCTTGTATCCATATCATCGGGTCCCCTAAAAAAGCCCATCCGCCTGCCAACCTGGTATAAAACCCTTTTCTCCGGTTCAAGCTCAAAAAATCGATCGATAATACCAATCATTTTTTCTTTATCTTCCGGCAGTTTTCCATCAATGGTCTCAAACAGGTTCAAAATATGATCACTTTTGATATAGGAATCAATCCTGTCAAGGCTTTCTATAAACAGCCTTAACTCCTTGGCCATCATGACATCCGTGGGTTTTTCAAACTCTCCTTTTTCAGCTTCCTGGGCAAGAACCGTTCCATTTGTTACAGCCAGGGTCCTGATTCTGATAAAATCTGGATTAATGCTGTTAAGGGCAGAAGCTGTTTCCAGGGCATGTTCTATGGAATATTCAATACCGCCAAGACCCGGCATGACATATTCCGACAGCTCCATTCCAGCCTGTTTTACCTTCAGGCCCGCCTTGATATGGACAGCTTTGGTGACCCCTTTGTTTATTTTCTTTAATACTATATCAGATCCGGATTCCATGCCCACATGAATGCGGTTTAATCCTGCATTGGCCATCCGTTGCAGATCATTCTGCTTGATTCTGGCAATGGTATGACTTCTTGCATAGGATGTAATCCTGTCCACATCTGGGAAACATTTTTTTATATGTTCAAGTACAAATACCAGGTCATCGGGCTTCATGATCAAAGAGTTGGCATCCTGTAAAAAAATGGATCTCATCCCTGATGCATACCAGCTCATGGCCGCATTAAATGCCATCCGGTCTTTTTCTTCAAAGCTGTTGTAAAGAGTATTAATAATCTGACTGTCTGCATATCCCCCGGGTGCGACAATTCTTTTAACCCCTTCAATATAGCCATGCAAAACATCAATATCTTTAATAATATTTTCAACTATTCTTAAAGAAAATTTCCTTTTTTTATACACCCTGCAAAATGTGCATTGATTCCAGGGACAATTGCGTGTCAGGCGTATTAAAAGACTGCTTGCTTCACTGGGCGGACGAATGGGGCCCTGTTCAAACCCCTTGTACTTATCTATTTTTTTCTTTTCCATCAAAAATTTAATACCTATTTTATCTACAAATTTCCAGCCAAACCTTCTTTACCATTCACCATTCACCATTTGCATTTCGCATTTTATCATCTAAAAACCCAAAGTCAATCCCGAGCTTTCTGGATAATCATCACACCTGAAAGTGACAAAACCATACCCAGGATAAACATTACACCAAGATCCTGATCGCCCGAAAGATATCCTGCTGCCGATGCGACTGCCACAAGAAGGGTGGTTGCAAGCGGTTGAGCATTGGTTGTAATCGCAACCTGGACAGGTGTCAGGTGCTGCAAAAGGATGTTCCATAATATCATCATCACAGAGCTGGTAATCACAATCATATATCCGAGCCCAAACCATCCCGCATTTGAAACAGCTGAAAAATCAAATGTCATCATTGGTACAGCCGCAATGGGCAGCATGATGAGAACACCTAAAATCAGGCTCCAGGCCGTTACCATCACGGCATTCTTTTTCTTGCAGATATCACTTGCCAGGATTGTATACAGCACCCAGGAAAAAACAGCACCGATCAACCAGAGGTCGCCGGTTCTCAGTTCACTGACCTGCCCTCCGGATGCCCATGGCCGCAAAACAATTATCACCCCTGAAAAAGCCAGAAAAACCCCTGAAAATTTCCTTAAAGAAGGCATTTTCTTAACCCTGATACTTGACAATAAAAGGACACCAATGGGGGTCATGGCATAAAGAAGGGCTGAATGTCCCGGAACACTGAGCTCAAGGCCTTTTAAAAAACTATATTGATTCAAAGGAACCAGCAGCACCCCCAGCCACAGAAGCAAAAACCATTCTTTTAAGGTAAAATCAGGCTTAGGTATTTTCCATCCCGTAAATACAAGAAAAATCACAGCACACCCAAGACCCCGGGAAACGGTTAAGACCAAGGGGTTTGCAAAACTTATGGCAGCAGCTTTGCTGAGAATAAATGTGCCGGCTGCACCAAGCACATGAAGCACCATGAACAGATACAGAAGATTTTTAGAGCTATCAGATTTTTGATTCAATGCGCATTCCTTTTTTCATAGATCCTGTTCAGGCCATCTGACGGCAGTGGGTCTCTTTGGTAAAAAACAGGAGCCCAACAGATAAAATAATCCATGCCATCATGGGGATAAACCCAAGAGCCACCACCATGATTGCGGCAAGATACATAGATTTTCGTTTTCCCATATGATCGGACAACCACCCGAAAAAAGGAGCCCCAATGGCCCAGCCAACGAGCAGGACAGAGGTCATGGCAGCCGACCTGGCCGGGCTTAAGCCATGATGAGAGATCAGAAAGGGCACCCCCCACAGGCCGGAAAAAGTAAGAATACATCCCGCTATTCCACCGGGAATAACAAATAAAAGGCAGACATTCCTATATTTAAACACTTTAAAAAGATCCTGCCAGATTCTGCGTTCAGACAATGATGCAGACGTCGGCATTGTTTTTGTAAAACCAGGATACCCCTTTTCCTGGGGCGAGTCCCTGACAACAAACCAGATCACCCCACCCAGCACAAGGGTCATCACGCCAGTTACACTGATGACCTGACGCCAGGCAAAGGTATCCATGAGAAATCTTAAAGGAGGACCTGCGGTTACAGCCCCGATGAGCCCGATGGATAGAGCATTACCAGTAACAAAGGCATAGATTTTTTTGGGAAACCAGGAAGAGGAGAGCTTTAGCAGCCCCACAAAGGCAACAGCAACGGACCCGCCTATGAGAAGCCGGCCAAGCCCGGCCCAGAAAAATCCCGGAGACAGGGCAAAAAGCAGAGTGCCCAGGCCAGCCACCATACAACCAGCTGTCAAAAGTTTTCTCGGGCCCAGGGTATCGGCCAGTATCCCCGTGGGAATCTGCATGGCCACATAGGCATAAAAATAGAGCCCGGACAGATGGCCCAGACCTGAAGCAGAGATATGAAAATCCTGCATCAGCTCCTGGGTCATGACTGCCGGGGCTACCCGCTGGAAAAATCCGGCCAGGTAAAAAAGAGCGCCCAGACCCCAGACAAACCAGGCCAGTGTCATGGGAGGCCCGGTCAGTTTATTTGATTCCATTAATAGTTGTGTTTCTCCTTGTGCAATACAAATAATCGACTTTGATGTGTATCAACCCCGTAATTCTAAGGCAAGTACATATTATGTCAATGATATAAATAGAGCTCGACCGAAAACCATCAATTTTTCAGATATCCCGGCCAGGGGATCTGTCCGCCCATGTTTTTAAGCTATCTCTAAATCAGCATTTATTAGATTTGGCACTCCATTATCGATATTGAACAGACCATTTGCCGAAAATGGTAGCGCTGCCATTTTCGGCAAATGGCGATTTTGTAAAAATTTTGTCGGTCCACAGGTTGTGGGAAAGCACTGTTGGTCGCGGGCTCATATTATCCCAGCCCTTTTTTGCATTGCTTTGTTCAGGGCATCGGTTCAAGCCGGACCACTGCAGAAATGAAATTCTTTAAAATCTGTTAAACTGTAATTGTCTGCGTGATGAATGAAATTTCCCTCAAACACAAAATTTTATGCCTGGCTATGATACAGGGAGCCCAGGACTGTTAATAATAGTCCGCACCGCATAAGAATGGAATTGCTTGATTTTTTTGTTTAATAAAAACCTGTTTTTCATTCAACTCAATCTCCAATATGCTTGAATGGGTGCTTGATTCCTTTTATAGAGGGGATTTCCCATATAATTGAATGAAAAGTTTTTGCAAGCCAACTGTTGTATCCGGTAATATTTTTCATAAATATAGGTAGTTTTACCTATATTGACAAACCAGTTTTAACTTGCTAAGGGATCATAAAGGATTAATAATCCACGACAAAGTCAAACTTATTGAAAAGCAGGGACTGAGACCCGATTTTTATTTTTTTGTTTCCCTTTCAGAGATTTAGCCCCAAAAAATATTAATGGAGGTAATGAGCTTACTGTGCTTTGGCCCGTTACACTGATTCGCCTACACCCTGGAAACTATTCGATAGCGTATAAAGGAGAGTAAAAATGAAAAGTTTTAAATCGATTATGGCAATCGGTTTTGTTATGTTTGTTATGACAATAAATTCTTATGCAGATACACCTGGTGTAGGAATTCCTTCATTATCTGGTGGTGTGGTTACTCAGGATTTATATCCAACATATTTAGATACTGGTAAAATCGGTGATATTTATGTGTTTACTTCTGGGCAATACTATACTGGTTCTATCTGGACTGCGACTGAAACTCCTTATGAATCTGGTTCTACACTTACTACAACATCTGTTATTTATAATGTATCTGGCCTAGCCACAGGTACCAAAATATACATCGGGTATGGCACAGGTGTGACAGATACCTATGCGACCATGAATACAAATGGTACATTTGTACTGGCTTACCCTGAATATACTACTTACTATCTTGATTCAGACGGTGATGGTTATGGAGATCCTAATAATTCTATTTTGGAAATAGCTAATTTAGTTCCTACGGGCTATGTAACAGACAACACTGATTGTAATGACAACTATGCCAGTATATATCCAGGTGCAAAAGAAATAGCCGGAGATGGTATTGATCAAGATTGTAATGGTGAGGATTTAGTTAAAAATACTCCTATATTGGAATTTTCTACTTACTATCTTGATTCAGATGGTGATGGTTATGGAGATCCTAATACTACTACTATAGGAGTAACTACTTCAGTTCCCACAGGTTATGTAGTAGATGATACTGATTGTGATGATACTGATGCAAGTATTAATCCTGGTGCAACTGAAATAGAATATGATGGTATTGATCAGAATTGTGACGGTGAAGATGTGTTGGCAGGTACTCCACCCAAATTTCTAGTTTTTTATCTTGATGCGGATGGTGATGGTTATGGAGATCCTAATAAGCCTAAAACATCCATAGTATCTACTATGCCATCTTTGGGATATGTAGTAAATAATACGGATTGTGATGATACTGATCCAAGTATACATCCTGGAGCAACTGAAATAGAGAATGATGGTATTGACCAAAATTGTGATGGATTTGATATAATTGTAGGTAAATCAATTACGTTAGCAGATGATTTGTCAATTTATCTTTCCAATATAGAGTATGATGCCGGTCCTCTATTTGGTGGAGTTTTATATATGGGCTTTACACTCATTTATGACAATACATCTGCAGCACAATTATGGAAATTAGATATTAATAATATTTCTTATGATGTAGTAGGTGCATTACAGGATGTTGTTACCCTAAATAATGACATGTCTTTTACCCTAACTGATATAATATATGATGCGGGCCTGTTGTCGGGAATATATACATTAGATGTTACTTTCGAATATGTTAAAATTGTTGGGGATATCATTTACTGGAAAATCTCTGATCTTGTTATAAAATAAATCCCAAAAAAAATAACCCCTCCATATTTCAAAGAGGGGTTATTCCTTTTTCATAACTGGCAACAGCAATGCCAAATCCGCCAAGGTTTACAATCTTTGATTTTGAAGTTCAGTAATCTATAAATATTATTAATGGAAAGGCAGGGTAAAATAGCCCTGCTTTTTCTTTATAATCTTTGGAATTTTGATTACAATATATGAACCAGGACCACTGAAAAAAGGCATTATGGCATATTCCTGTATATAACTCACATTTCGCGTGCGTTGGTTATAGTTTTCCTGATTTAATTTTGTGATATT
>CAYWGN010000163.1:0-11870 GCA_964457495.1 uncultured Desulfobacula sp. | reverse complement strand
ATCCGGCATGACCAATAAATGGCTAACAGAACAAGGGTTAATATCTGTCAAAGATAAGTGGGTGAAAATTCATTACCCGGCCACGGCCCGGTAATCTTGATGAAACGCCCTGTGCGGACCAACGCATGCAGGGTGTTGTGGGGGCTGGGGGATTAAAACCCCCGGCTACCCGATTATAATTTCGATATTTTATGATCCTATTATAATACCTGACCTAAACTTCTTTAGCTTCTCGTATAATTTTTTCTTTTTAGAAAATCGTTTTTCAAGTTTCAGAATCGATTTACGTCGAAAACCAATCCTCTTCAAATTTTCAAGGTCATATTCATAGGCTGCCTTAATGGGAGTAGCCTTCGAAGACGTTAACTTGTAGGCAATATTGGTTGTTGCGAGCAGATCCAAATAGTCAATGTTGTTAAAAAACTCGATGAAATTATTATTGCTATATTCTTGTTTTGAATACATCTAAAGGCATCAGTTTTGAATAATTGATAAGTCCTGCAAAAAAATTGATAATCTCCAACGATGGTTGACTGTAATGCAACAATCGGTCCTTTATTTTCAAACATTTTATTAAAAATAGGCTCAGTGGCCATGCCTGAACCATAAACAAGAAAATCGACAGTTGTTATGGGGAATAGAAAGTTAAGGATCATAGGAAATTTCTTACTCATCTCTTCGAAGTTATAATCCCTTCCAGCTATATATATGTCAGCAGTATTATATCTATCAGACAGCTCAATTGGCCAATGTTGGTCTTTGGCTTGATACTTTCTTTTTGGGGCGATATTGGTTGTAAACCTACAAATTGGTATAGGAACGATAATTGTTGCCAGACTTAAATTAATTATTTCATCGTTAATTACTGTTCGTTTTTTTTTCGTCTTTGTATTTTGGCAATAACACTCAACTTTGCGTGATAAACAGAAAGCTGGATAAATACAAATTATTCAAATTAAAGAGCATGGATTGCCTTACAAGGCCAAAATTGAGAAAGAGACGTCGCCTAAGATTTTTAGTCAGGTATGTAAAGCTCCGCTCTGTCGGTTACCCGGTCAGAATATGCGATGTGTTTTCGGGCCTCTTGCCGAAAAGTATCAGGCTGGTTCTCCTATTCCAACTCTTTTTTCCCCGCTGAGTTTAAAATGCTGTGAAGCAATACATTGGCACCGGCCTCACAATCTTCCCATGTTGTATTTTCAACTTCCACATGGCTTCGTCCACCAATACTGGGAACAAATATCATGGCCGTGGGGGCTATCTGATTCATATAACTGGCATCATGTCCAGCGCCACTGACCATGCGAAGAGAGGAGTACCCCAGATTGTCTGCTGCATCTAAAATGTTTTGCACAAGTTTTTCATCAAAGGGTGAATGTTCCACCCGCCAAGTTTCTTCGATTCGAATGGGGCAGCCCCTTTGTTTTGCAATTTTCTGGAAATCTTTTTTAACAAGCTCCCATGCCCTTATGGCCAGGGCATCATCCCAGGACCGGATATCCACGGTAAAATGGACCTTGTCCGGAATGATATTTCGGGAATTGGGTTCATTTTGAATTTCTCCCACAGTTGCCACAAGGTTCCCCTTCATGCGATCCGGGAGTTCATTGACTTTCAGGATCATCTGGGCTGCTGCACACAGGGCATCGTGACGACCTTCCATTGGGGTTGGTCCCACCTGGTTTGCTTCGCCCTCAAGATAAATATCATACCAGTGAAGACAGACAATGCCCTTGGGAGCACCAATGGTAATTCCCTGTTTTTCAAGAACAGGACCCTGCTCAATATGGTATTCATAATAGGCGTGGACGGGGGATTTTTCTGCAGGTGTTTCGCCCTTATAGCCAATCCGGATCAATTCATCTTCAAACCGCAGATCATTGATATCGGTTCTGTCATAAATCCAGTCTTTATCTAGGGCATTTGCCCATACACCGGAACACATCATTGCCGGTGCAAATCTGGTTCCCTCTTCATTGGTCCATGCAACAATAGTGATGGGGCGCTGGGTTTTGATATTGTTTTCATGAAGAACCCGCATAACTTCTAAAGGACCCATAACGCCTAAAATACCGTCAAAGCGTCCGCCTTTGGGCTGGGAATCAATATGGGAGCCGCTCATTACGGGCGATAGATCATTGTTTTCACCCTTGCGTTTCCCAAAAATATTCCCCATTTCATCGATGCTGACTTCAAGCTCAAGCTCTTTTAACCATTTTACAAACAGATCCCGGGCTTGCTTGTCTTCATCTGACAGGGCCAGGCGCTGAACACCGCCATTGGGTGTAGCACCAATTTTAGCCATTTCTTCAAGGGTATTTTGAAGTCGCCTGCCATTAACTCTTAATTGATTTTTTTCCATTTTTTACAATGCCTTTTAAAACGATTATCAAAATATGCCTCTTAAAAAAACATATTATTTCGAATTTTTAATAAATGCTTTTTCAATAATTTCAATCCACTGGGGGGGATAGGCCAATTTGAAAGCAATGGTATCCATGCTTTTCGGCGAGGATGAAAAATCAACCTTCACAGCCGATTTATAGAGCTTGGCACCCTTATGGGAAGTTGCATGGTAGGCTTTTTTTATGGAGTCTGCCGGGATATCAAACCTGGTATTGGAAAATCGATTTTTAAACAGCAGACCGCTCCTGTGTATCAATAAAAATCCTCTATATGTTTTGGGTGCCCCCTGATCTGAAGACAGGCCGTAACATGTAACGCCAAAGCCCAGGGCTATGATATTTTCTTTCTTATAGGTATTTTTTATCCATTTTTTTTCTTTATGGGTAAGCCAGCTCATACCTATAATACCACTTAAAAAAAGGCAGCCTATAATAGCAATATGGTATTGTTGAAAAAATTCCATGCAGATCAACCCTTGTATGTCAATGGCTTAAAATTATTACCCAACGCATTAATCTGAAAAATTGGCGGTTTTCGTTCAAACACTAAATATGAAAGTTATGGGGGTATTGATATCAGAGATTAACTCCCATAACTTTCATATAGTTTACAAATAGCGGGTCAACTTATACAACTCTTGCTTGACCTTCTTCCATGCTATCCCATTCTTTTTCCGCTGCAATCCATGCTTCTTCTGTTGCATCTTTTTCCCATGCTTCAAGGCCTCTTTCCGCCTTTGTGGCACCGGGTAAGAAATTGTCCAAAATTATCGCAATAATAGCCGTAACAAACATCCCAGTTGTCAGAAGGGCCTGGCAAATATTGCCAAGGATGTTGACAAATGAGCCGGCTGCTCCCCAGGCAATGGGGACGGCAGCAGCTGAAAGCATTGGATTGAAATGATAGGGAACACTTAATCCGCAAAAGAACGCAAGCCCGATGATAAACAGATTCCGGGAGTTGTTTAAATTTACCATTTGAAGATTGGATAAGCCCACAGATGCAATCATCCCAAAAAGTCCAACAAACATGGCGCCCACAACGGGTTTTGGCAAGGTTGCAAGACTGGCTCCAAATTTTCCGCAAATGGGAATAATCAGCATTAAAATGGCACCGGCAATAATTACCCGGCGGCTTGCGACTCTTGTAAGTCCAATGGACCCAATATTTTCAGAATAAGAGGTTGTTCCATTACCTGTCTGAAGAATCCCGGCAATGAGGCATCCAATCCCTTCTGCTCCCAGACCCCTTGATATCATTCTCTCTGTAGGTACAGGTGCTTCTGAGATTCTGGCACAGGCATAATAATCACCAATGGATTCCACCATTGATGCTAAATATCCTGCCAGCATTCCAAATACGCCGGCCCACAGGGTGGCACTGCTGAAATCAGGAAATCCCCACTTAAACGGCATCATGGGTGCAAAGCTGAACCAGGGAGCAGAAGCAACAAGATCGGGTTTTAAGAACGCGGCATTACTAGGATCAATCATACCAGTCATGGTACCGATCAGTGATGCCACCCACCCGGTCAAAATTGCCAGAAGAACGGGAAACATCAAAAACACTTTGGATTTTAAAGAAAAAACCTGTGAATACAAAATAAGAGCAATAAGGGTGATCAAGGATATAATCCAGTTGGTACCCATCCAGGGTGCTCCGATGGAAAAAAGCGCAAGACCGATCATGGCGATTGTCGGCCCTATAACAATTGGGCTGACAATATTTTTAATTTTGCCAAGAACTCCGGTATACCCAAGGACTATTTCCACAAGAGAAGCGACCATAACTGCTGCTGCCAGCTCCTGCATTTGAATCTGCCAGACATCAACGCCGGTCAGCTTTTTTCCTGCAACCATACCGATGATGGCAAATGCTGGCCCTAAAAATGAAAAAGTTCCGCCCTGGATTATCGGAAGCCGGTTTCCAAGAGGGGATTGCTGAATTAAAGTACAGATACCTGACGCAAAAAACATGGTTGAAATAAGTAAAGCCAGCTTATCCGGCGGCATGCCGATGGCGCCTCCGATAATAAAAGGAATTAATACAGTTGCACCGAACATGGTCAAGTACTGCTGAAGCCCAAGCAATATTGCCAGGGGCCATTTGGGTTTGCTGCCGATGGGATACAAAATCCATCCGGTCTTGCTTCCATTCTCTTCTTGCGCGCTCATACAATCTCCTTCCTTAAATAATGAAATTAATATTCACTTCTCGTTGGCAGTTGATCTTAAAAGGATGGCCGCAAATTATGGAAGATGTTTGCAGATATCTCCATACATTTCAGGCCTTCTATCTCTGAAAAACTGCCAGCCGTCTCTGACTTCACGAATCATTTCAAGATCCAGGTCTGCAACTACTATTTCATCTTTATCAGCACTTCCCTTTACAAGAAACTGGCCCTTGGGATCAACAAAATAGCTGGACCCGTAAAATTCACCGAATTCCCATGGTTTTTCCAGTCCAACGCGGTTATTCGCTCCAATGAAAACCCCGTTTGCAACAGCTTGTGCAGGTTGTTCAAGTTCCCACAAGTATTGGGATTTTCCCGTTGTTGTTGCAGAAGGGTTGAACAGAATCTGTGCCCCGTTCAAAGCCAGAATGCGTGCGCATTCGGGAAAGTGACGATCATAACATATATAAATACCGATTTTTGCATATTCGGTTTCAAACACGGGGAATCCCAGATTACCCGGCTTAAAATAAAATTTTTCCCAGAATCCAGGCCAGGTATGGGGGATTTGAACTTTCCTGAATTTGCCAAGATATTCTCCATTGGCATCAATCACAGCCGCTGTATTATAATAGACTCCATCTATGGTGACTTCATAAACAGGTAATATAATGACCATTTTATATTTTTTGGCATATTCACTGAATCTTTCAGTTATCGGGCCTGGGACTTTTTCTGCAGCTTTATACCATTTTATATCCTGTTCACAACAAAAATAGGGTCCATGGAAAATTTCCTGGAGGCATAAAATATTTACGCCCTTTTCCCCGGCTTCTTTAACCATGGGGATATGTTTTTGGATCATGGCTTCTTTTATCTGGGCAACAGTCCCTTCAGATCGGGCATTTGACATTTGGATATGGGCACATTTTACTATTCTTGACATGACTGCCTCCTTGCCTCCTTATGACGTATTGGATATAAATATAGTAGTTTTTTTGAAAATCACTATTAAAAAAATCAAAATCAAAGTCAAGTTATTTTCGAATTTTAAATTTTCCAATATCAATAATTTATTCTTGACATTTACCATAGGGTAGGTGTTATTTGTCAATGATTAATCTAAAAAAGAAATATGTTCGCTGCTAAGCAAGTTATAAATACCGTTGTTTTTGTTTTGCGCAGTTTTAAGTTTTAATCATTGCAAGGAGTCATTTATGGATAAAAGATATGATTTCACACAGGCTTGGGCAGAGGCAGATCGATGCCTTCTTTGTCATGATGCACCTTGTTCCAAAGGATGTCCGGCCAACACTGATCCAGGCAAATTTATCAAAAAATTTAAAATGCAAAACATAAAAGGAGCCATTCGTACCATAAAGGAAAATAATATCCTGGGCGGCGCCTGCGGTATTTTATGCCCCACTGCAAGACTGTGTGAAAAAGAATGTGCCAGTTCTCTTCTTGACCGGCCAATACAGATTGGCAAAATACAGGAGTTTTTAGTCCGGCATGGCCGCGAAATTGGTTTTAAAGTGTTTGAGAAGCCGGAATTAACCCTTGAAAAAGTGGCTGTCATTGGATCAGGACCTGCAGGTTTAAGCTGCGGGGCTGAGCTTGCTAAAAAAGGATATGCCGTCACCATTTTTGAAAAAATGGATGAGCCTGGAGGTGTTTTGCGGTATGGGGTTCCTTCCTATAGATTCAGCAAAGAGTATCTTAAAACAGAGCTTGAAGATATAATAAATCTTGGAGTAAAATTTGAATGCGGCCATGCCATAAAAAAGGATAGTGAGGCTGAAGACCTTCTTAATAAAGGATTTAGAGCGGTTTTTATTGCAACTGGTCTTTGGGATGCAGCCAGTATTTTTGATGAAAAACCTGAAGGTGTCTATAATTCTGTGGAGTTTTTGTCCAGCCCCCATACAGGTAGTCTGGATATCCTGAAAGATCAGGTAAAAGATAAAAAAGTGGCAGTTATTGGAGGTGGCTCTGTTGCCATGGATTGTGCCGGGTTTGCCGCAAGCCTTGGGGCAAAAGATGTTTATCTGGTATACAGAAGATCCTTTTCCCAGATGCCGGCTGAAAAAGATGAGAAAATGGAATCCCTTGAGAACGATATCCATTTTTTGATACTTAACCAGCCAAAGGCTTACCTCACAAATGACAAAGGTGTAGTATCCGGGATTAAACTTGTTCGCACAGAATTATCACAGGCCCAGGGTGCCCAAAGAAGATCACCCATTGAAATCAAAGATTCCCAATGGGTTCTTGATATTGATCTGGTTGTGGAAGCTATTGGTAATAAAGCCTTTAAAGATTCAAACAGCTTGTATCCAGGTGTGGATATTGATGATAAAAAATTGATCAAAGCAGAGCTTGACAATTGTCAGACCTCAAAACAGGGAATTTTTGCCGGGGGGGATATTGTAAGGGGCCCGGCTCTTGTTGTAAATGCGGTTTGTGATGGGAAAACAGGGGCAAATGCCATAGACAGCTATTTGGTTCGAAGAAGAGCTAAGCTCACAACTAAGGAGGGGTGAAAATGAATAAAAACGATATTGATCTATCCATTGATTTTTGTGGCGTAAAATTCAAAAATCCCTTTCTTCTTTCTTCATCTCCTGTATCCAACAGCGCTGAAATGGTGGCCAGATCCTTTGAAGCAGGGTGGAGCGGTGTTGTTTTCAAGACCTTGAATTCAGACACAACCCCTATTATTCATCCATCTCCCCGGATGAATGGTTATGGTTATGGAAATAAAAAACTTGTGGGGCTTCAGAATGTTGAAATGATTTCTGACAGGCCTTTGAAAGATAATCTGGCAGATTTTTTATATTTAAAGAAAAAATATCCAGGGCATGTTCTTATATCCAGCATCATGGGTTTTTCCAATGATGAGTGGGCCTATCTTGCCAAAGTATCCCAGGACAATGGAGCTGATATGCTGGAGCTGAATTTTTCATGCCCCCACATGGCAGTGGAAGGCGCGGGCCACCATGTGGGAAAGGCCTTTGACCTTATTGAAAAATTTACAACCACGGTAAAACAATGTGTTTCCATACCCGTCATTGCAAAAATGACTCCAAACATAACAGATATGACCGAGCCTGCCATATATGCAAAACAAGGCGGGGCTGATGCCATTTCCGCCATAAATACAGTAAGCGGTATTTCCCAGATAGATCTGGATGGTTTTACACCAAAACCAAATATTTTTGGGATAGGATCTGTCAGCGGTACTTCTGGCCCTGCAATTAAACCCATTGGCTTGCGGTTTATCTCAGATATGGCAAAGTGTGAAGACTTAAGTCTGCCACTTTCAGGTATCGGTGGAATTGAAACATGGGTTGATGCTCTGGAATATATTCTCCTTGGTGCTTCAACCATACAGGTGACCACGGGCATAATCCATTATGGATATGGCATAGTTGAGGACATGATCGAAGGGTTGACGGACTTTATGGTTGAAAAAAGTATAGCAAAGGTTCAAGACCTTGTAGGCAAGGCCCTGCCCAACCTTAAAACAACGGACAAATTTGATCTTAAAAGACAGGGCCGGGCAGAGTATGATCTTACAAATTGTGTGGGATGCGGCCAATGCTACACAGTCTGCAGGGATGCAGCAGGATTTGCGCTGGAATGGGACCAGGAAAAAAGACGTCCAATTTTAAATGAAGATAAATGTTTAAGCTGTATGATATGCAGTTTTGTCTGTCCTGTTTCCGGTATTATTTCCTATACAGAGATGCCTGGAACATGGAAACGGCAGGATGCTTGCGTGATGGACAGATTTTTGGAAACTCAGATCAAATATCAGCCATTTAATGCCGGCCATTTAATATCATCATAAACAAGGAGAATTAAGATGTCACTATTAATAAAAAACGGTTTGGTTGTCACTTCCACGGGCAGTTATACAGCAGATGTATATGTTGAAGAGGGTAAAATTAAAACCATAGGCGCTGATTTAGATAATGCCGCCCAGACAATTATTGATGCCAGGGGAAAATATGTTTTGCCCGGTGCCATTGATCCCCATACCCACCTGGCAATGCCTTTTATGGGGTCCTTTGCCCAGGATGACTATGAAACAGGAACAATTGCCGCTGCCTGCGGTGGCGTAACCTGTGTGGTTGATTTTGATCTTCAGCAGAAAGGAGAATCTATTTTTCAGGCGCTTGAAAGAAAGAAATCCTGGGCAAAAGATAAAGTTGTAGTGGATTATTCCCTTCACCCTGCCATTATGGATCCAAGACCGGAAGTCATTGATGAAATTAAGAAGGCTATCCAGGAATATGGAACCCCCAGTTTTAAAATTTTCATGGTATATGATTTCAGGGTTGATGATGCAACAATGATACGCCTGCTCAAGGAGACTAAAAAATATGGCGGGCTTGTACAGGTTCATGCTGAAAATGTTCATATCATTGATTATTTAAATCAAGAGTTTGAAAAAGCCGGTACATTGACTCCCTATTATCATGCCAAAAGCCGTCCCAATATAGCTGAAGAAGAAGCCATTTCCAGGGCTGCCAAAATGGTGGAACTGACAGATTCCAGGATCTATATTGTCCATCTTTCATCCAAAGAGGGCCTGGCCCGTGTTAAAGAAGCAAGGGATAAGGGAATCAATGTTTTTGCAGAAACCTGCCCCCAATATCTACTTTTAGATGAAGAACGGTATAAGGAATCAGGATTTAACGGTGCAAAATATGTCATGTCTCCGCCGTTAAGGACAAAAGAAAGCAATATAGCTCTTTGGAAAGGAATCAATCAGGGTGATGTTCAGGTTGTTGCAACAGACCATTGCCCCTTTGATCTCAAAGGCAAAAAAGACATGAACGGGACAGATGATTACAGGAAGATACCAAACGGTGCCCCCGGCATTGAGACCCTCTTAATGCTGATGCATTCGGAAGGTGTTGTTAAAGGGAAAATAAGCCTTGACAAAATGGTTGATGTTTTATCAACAGCCACGGCAAAAATGTTTGGTCTTGCAGATAAAGGCGAGATTCAGGTTGGCAAGGATGCTGATATTGTCATTTTTGATCCTGAACAAAAATTTACCATAACCCAGAAAAAACTTCATATGAATGTAGACTATACCCCCTATGAAGGAATGGAAATAACAGGCATGCCCGTGCAGGTTTATGCGCGGGGTAAAAAAGTTTCAGAATGGAAAGATGACCATGTCGAATTTGTCGGGGAAAAAGACTATGGCAGATTTGTTAAACGAGTACCCTTAAAGGAGTTGAAATGAATTCAAAGACAAAAATCGGTATCATTATCTGCGATCGCTACCGCCGCTGTGCCGGGGGCAAGTGTTTCCGGGCCATGAAGAACAAGGAAGGGGCTTTCAGCAGATACACGGACACCCAAGTTGAGCTGGTTGGTTATACAACCTGTGAAGGCTGTCCTGGTGGCAACATAGAATATGCCGGTGAAGAAATGGTGAAGAATGGTGCATCGGTTATTCATCTGGCCACCGGCCTGGTGGTGGGTTATCCACCCTGTCCCTATATCGATACATTCAAGGCTTTTCTTGAGAAACGTTATGGGGTCGAAGTCGTTATCGGCACCCACCCGATACCGAAAAAATATCTTGATATGCATACTTCTCTCAGGACATGGGAAGCATCTGAATGGAAACCGCTGATCGCGCCGACCATGAGTGATGAAGAGACCCGCGAAAGTTACAATTAAGCCAGGTTGCCAAAAGTATGGCGGAGCCTTTTTAGAAAGGCTCCATTTCAGATCTGTTTCTGCCGTTTTGTTTTGCTTTATAAAGAAGATTATCAGCCCTGGCAATAAAGCTGTCTTCTTTTTCAGGTAGGTGATACCGGCTGACACCAAGACTTATGGTTGAGAAAATTTCTTTTCCCTTATAAATTAGTGGGGTGTCTTGTATTGTTTCCCGGATTTTTTCTGAAATTTCATAGGCATCTTCAAGGCTGCACTCTTTTAAAAGGATTAAAAATTCTTCACCTCCCCACCTGCATAAAACATCTGATTCTCTTATGGTGTCCAGGCAGAGTTTCACAATATGCTTAAGTGCTTCATCTCCTGCCATATGTCCAAACTCATCATTAACTTTTTTAAAATGATCAATATCAAATAAAATGAGTGACAAAGCAAATTTTTTCCTCTGGATGTCCTTTAGGATCGGATGAATGACAAGATCAAATGCCTGGCGGTTGTATATACCTGTCAATTTATCTGTCATGGCTATTTTTTCCAGTCTTTTTTGATAGGCTGAAATTGTCATATTTGTTAATAAAAGGACAATAAGTGTAATTACTGCACAAACTGCCAGGTTTATCAGCAGGGCTTTAAAAATCTGTCTTGTCCCATTTTCTTCAGACTGTTCAACCAGTAAATACCATTCAAATTCAGGTATATACCTTGTGTTTAAATGAATGGTTTTTCCCTTTCGTTTGTAACTGAATTGGCCTTCTGATTTTGATAAAATGTCACTTGCAAGAGAAGAGACTCCTTCAATTTCGCTCATCTGTTTTACATCTGTTAACAGGCTTGATCCATGGAGTGTTATCATGCCTTTTTTATCAACAAAATAAATATTCCTGCCATAACTTTGCTGATATTTTTTGATAAGGTCTTTTACTGCATTTACTTTAAGCCCCACACCAGTCGCTCCAATGAAATTGTTCTGATAATCATGGACCCTGTAATTAGTGAAAATGGTCATTGAATCTTTGTTGGCCATATCAGGATCAACATTGATTTCATAATCAGATTTCATGGATCGTACCCGGAAATACCAGTTGTCGCGCTCTTCTTCTGGTTTAACTATTTTTAATATTCCGGCAGCATGGTAATAGGTCTTTGTCTGTTCAGAAACAAAAAAACTTGTGAAGGTATTATACTTGTCCTGGATTTCCTTGAGGTAGCGGGTAATTTGAGTTACATCATTTTCTCCATTGACGACCCAGTCCCGCAGGAAGATATTATTTGCCATGAGTGAAGAGATAAAAATAGGGCTAAGAAGATCTCTCTGGATTTCCGAATAAATATTATCACTTGTCAAAGGAAGTTCTTTTTTAGTGATCTGTGATCTTAATGAGGCCAATGAAACATAATAACTTGCAAGACTTGTTGCCACAAAACCACTTATCAAAAGCAGGCTTACAATTAAAATAAGATTGTTTTTTTTCTGTTTCATTCAGCTTACAATTCCTGTTAAAGCGGGTGCATGAATTATAGGTGTCAACACTTAGGGCTCGCTCAATCGAATCAGCCAAATCCGACCTAAATCTGAGCGCCTAAAGTG
>CAYWGN010000162.1:5761-11878 GCA_964457495.1 uncultured Desulfobacula sp. | reverse complement strand
TTCATATTTATTTAAAAATTCTTTTAATTGTGAAGAAGAATTGCAGATATTCAGTTCCGGTATTATTAATCCGATTTCTTGTGCATACTTCAATTGGACGATTTTATTATCTGCCTTACGTAATATACTAGGTTTAGATAAGCATATTCCATCAAATGACTCTATAACGCCTTCAACTATTGAAAAGATTTCACGATGTATATAATAATGGTATTTTTTATCAAAAACATTTGAAAGGTTCGGAAAACTTATTTTTCTATAATATATTGCGTGAACCTCACTTGTGTTTATATCCCAAAATTTATTTCGTATATTTATAGAATGATTTTTAATTGAAATTTCATAAGAATTAAAAAAATCTATATTGAATCTATAAAAATCTATGTCATTGCCATAGTTCTTTATTAAATAGTCACAAGTTAAATCGATTGAGCTTGTTATAACTATGATTTTCAATATTATTCCTTTTGTCAATATTTATTAAATGCACATATCCGAAGCCTGGATTTTTTGAATAAAATATGCTCGCCTTATTTAATAAAATTTTATCTATTGATTATGCTAAAATTTTTGACCTTTCGTAGCATCATTTAAATAATAAGTATCTCCAGTTGATATGCTTAAGTAAACTGCTTTTAGATAATTGGATAGTTCCTTTCCAGAAGACAACTCTGTATCAACACATTCTTTTATAATTTTGTAATCAATGAATTTTGATATGAAATCTTTTTCAATTTTACAATAAGGCCCATTGGTTGAATCTGAACCACTCCTCCCAATCAATTTTGCAATTTTTTCTATACCATCGGCTTGATTAACCCATTTTTGAAAAAGATCTTTAATGGCTCCTTCTGCAACTCTGTAGAGCATGAAAAAGACATGACTAGCATGTACAGATTCCAATAGGTTTCCATGTTCTATTTCATTCATGACAACCTGAATCCACTTTTGTTTAATATCTCCATATTCATCGGAATTAATCCATTTTTCTTCTGTTAATTTGGGATCGTCGGTCTTAAGTTCCCTATTTTGAATCATTAGACGTCTTAAAATATCAGCCGTCACTGGGGAATAATTCTGATTTTTAACTAACTTCAGAGCTCCTGACATTAGGCGTGGAAAAGCCTTATTTTACAACATTCTTCTTGACTTTTGGATGTAAATAACGTAAGTTTGAATGCAGATAAAAAAGGAGAAATAATGCTTCAAACTTGCTTTCCGTATACCTCAAAAAATACCATTTATATAAACGACATACTAGCAATGGATCGTAGAGATGAAGAGATCGTTTTCTTTACAGCAAGTGGACCTGTTTATTCTTTTCAAAAGAATGACAAATTTGCCAAAAGATTGGGCCAGGGAATTGTTGTTTCTTTGAATCTTGCAACGCCCAGTAAACTTGCCAAGGCTCTTGGTATAAATCAAACAACAGTATCAAGGAATGTTCAGATATATAAAGATAAGGGGCCTGAAGGCTTTATTGATAGCCGGTCCGATCGAAGCCCTTACAAGCTCACCAAAGAAAAACAGCAGGTTGTAAAACGCCTTCTGGACAAAGGATCCACCATCACTGTAGCTGCTGCTGAAGTGGGAGTCAGCGAAGGATGTGTCCGCACAGCCTTACGGAACGGCCTCATTGAAAGAAAGGTCAAACAGGTCGATAAGACCAAAGGTTCTGTCGATCTGAAGGGACCGGCTACACGATCCCAGGAAGATGCCAATTGCAAGGCCGGCATTGCCACCACGAAAGAAACAGAACGGGTGTTGGCCTGTAAGGGCGCTATGGCAGAGGCGTTGCCTGAATTTTCATCCAATGAAGGTGTCCACTATGCCGGGGTTCTTCTGGCCCTGCCCTTTTTGGCAGGTCTGAATTATCTTTCTAACGGCCAAAAAGTGTACTGCACCCTGAAAAAAGGATACTACGGCTTACAATCGATTTTATTAACCTTTGCATTTATGGCTCTCTTGAGGATGAAAAACCCGGAACAATTAAAAAACGGCAACCCCGGGGATTTTGGAATAGTGCTTGGCCTTGATCGCTGCCCTGAAGTCAAGACATTAAGAAGAAAACTCAGCGAGCTTGGTCTGCAAAGTAAATCAGGCAAATTCATGGAAGGCTTGAGCCGCAACTGGGCAGATCAAGACAAGGATATTTTGGGATTTTCATACATTGATGGCCATGTCAGGCCCTATCATGGCAGAAAACATACCTTGCCCAAGACCCATGTAGCAAGAAGACGTCTTTGCATGCCTGCCACAACCGATTTCTGGGTGAACGGATCCAATTGTGAACCCCTGCTTTTCGTGACGACAGAAGCCAACAACAGCCTGTTGTCAACGGTTGAAAATGACATTATCCCTGAATTAAATCGATTATCAAAGGATGATCGGGTCACCTTGGTTTTTGATCGGGAAGGTTGGAGTCCTGATCGATTTCTAAAATGGAGGGAATCCGGTGTTGATGTATTGACCTATCGCAAAGGCAAGTATGAGCCATGGCCCAAGGACTGTTTTATGGAAGTTACCAGCCAGGTTCGGGGGGAGCCGCTGACATATATGCTTGGGGAACGAAGCATTAAAATAAACAAAAAAGGCTGGGTCAGAGAGGTGCGGCGACTGTGTGATAATGGGCATCAGACATCGGTTATTTCAACCAGACAGGATCTTTCTATGGAAGAAGTTGCCCGCAGGATGTTTTTCCGGTGGAACCAGGAGAACTATTTCAAGTACATGAGAGAAGAATACAGTCTTGATCATCTTGTTTCAAGGGATGTGGAACCAGCAGATGTCGAGCGAATGGTTCCCAACCCGCAAAAAAAGCAGATGGTAAAAGAATGTTCCAAAAAAATGAGGCAATTGAAAAAAAAGAAAGAACATTATGCCACAAAAGCGGCAGACAATGATGAAAAAAAATGCCGGACCATGAGAGGGTTTAATATATCAAATTACGGATTGAAAACGGAAATCAAACGAATGGAAGAAGAGATTGAAACCCTTATGGCCCAGATCAAACAATTGCCAGACAAGGTAAAAATAAATCAGATCCTTAATGAAGATGAAATCGTACGTCTTGAAACCGAAAAAAAGCGGTTGACGGATACCATAAAGATGACCTGTTACAGAGCGGAAACTGAATTGATCAAAACTATTGAGCAGACCCAATGTTTTTCCAAGACAATGGATGAAGGAAGGGTCTTTATAAAAAAGGTGTTTCAACAACCTGCGGATATAATTCCGCACCACGATGATGGAAGAATGGAGGTCCGTTTCCATACAATGTCTACCATGCGGGAAAACAAGGCTTTGAAAGAACTTTGTAGTATAGTAAATAAGGAAAACTTTTCATACCCCGGGACAAAGCTGAAACTGGTATTTAAGGCGGCATAAACTGCATCTTAATTTGGCTAATGTCAGGAGCTCTGAACTTTTCAATTAAAGAAAATTTATCTTCTGTTTTTTCAATTAAATTTGTAGTAATCCAAATAATATTTCGAAATGGTTCAAAACCGAAAAATCCAGCTTTCATTTTTTCAAAAGAACTCAGATAATCTGAATACAAGAAGACTGAATACAACGAAGTTAAAACTCCTATGAATTGAGAATCATCTATTTTATCAATATTGTGATGAATGAGTTCAAAAAAGCGTTCAACAAAATCATTTTCGATCGCTTTTTTCAAATAAGATATTCGATCAATACTTCCATCGATAAAATTCTTAATGTCTGTATCTGCTGCAAACCCTGTAGGGATTTGATAATGCATTGCAATATGTAATCTCTTTTCAGAGGCGATTCTACCAGATTGATCATACTCCTTACCGTGAAAAGAGAATCCGCTATCGTCTATCAAAGGAAAAAGTTCTTTAAGAAGACCATGGATATGATCTTTGTCTTTATCTGTACACTTTTCTATAATCCTTTTTCTTTCATCCGCAGATTTTTTTACAACATCTTCTGCTTTGTCAAAGGAATAATTGTCGTCAAATGATTTGCCAACATACATTTGAGGAGAATCTTTAATAGACTGGTAAATATGTTGTGCCTTTATGGAAATAACAGAAAGACAAAATAAATCAGTAAAACAAACCATACCTTCAGTTTGCTTGAGGACAAATCGCAAACTGTTAAAAATCCGTTTTAACTCTCTTGGGGTTCTCACTAAATACTTAATGTGCTGGTGATATAAAAGGCTTAGCCGTTCCTGATCTTTTTCAAAATGCTCTGTCAGAGAGTTATCAGACAGATTGATTAGTTCAATATCAGACAGTTTTTGCATATCTCTATGTGTAATTAATGGTAATGGCACTCGTAATTGCACTATCTTATCAACGTATTGATCCGATTTTTTAATACCATGTTTTTCAAGAGCAGCAGTTAAATACTCGGGGTCAAAGCACAGCAAAAATGATGTGCCAGGAAAATCAGCGACTGCTTTAACTAATCGAACGATTTGGTAGGCTTCATCTGGAGTAAGCCTGTCAATGTCGTCAATAATTACAATAATTGATTGATTTAGTGAAGAAAGGACTTCCTTGACTTTATTTTTACGACCAATCAAATCAAGCTCTTTAAGCTTGCTGATCTTTTTTGTTGTTGTTCCAAAGATTTTAAAAACCCCTTGAACTGTTGATGCCCATGGTTCCACTCCAGGAATAAATTTCATCGCATTAAATAAATGAGAATATGCTAAGAGTTCTTTGGCCGCCTGAAGACCTTCTTTCGGCCTGTCGGCAATATTTAATTGAGATGAAAATTGAACAAGAAAATCCTGAATAAGGGCTTCTGCTTTACCTGCTAACCAAGGATTATATTCAATAATAATCGGATTGTTTTTCTGCTTACTCGATGCTTTTTTAACAAGATTTACAACTGATGTTTTACCATAGCCCCAATCCCCTTCAAGGGAGACAGTAAGGCAATCATCTGATGGGGCCAACGTGAGTATTTCGGCAAGATGGGTCGCAAATTTTTCACGATTTAATCTATCTGGACTATTTTCTGATCCAATTATTGGTTGATCATTGTGATAGCTACTCATAAAAGCCTTTTACAGTATTGTGTTTATCATTTTAATCTTATCTCAATTTTTGGAGAATGTTTAACTCACTTGCGTAGCCAATGTGCAGTGGGTTGTTAACAGGCCCGGGGAAAGTGGGAGAAGGGCATCATCCTCTCTTGCCGCTTAAGCTTTTGGGGCGCTGTCTGTATTAACGAAGTTATACTGCGCCGCTTCCAAAAGCTTAAGCGGTAACATATAATCGGGCGATTGTCCATCCCGCGCCCGACGTCCGGTTCGCAAAAATCTGCGGTTTTATCCGCAGCATTTTTTTGTTAAGATTCTCTATCGACAGATCAGAATTATTTTGAAAGCCAATTAAAGATAGCTACAATTATTAAGACAGCTACCAATCCAATAACCGCCCATTTACCGGAAGCCTTATATTTTCCTATTGATAGATTTTGTTTTTCTGTCTTTATAGATTGCTCAACTTCCTTGCCAGTAGCGTTTTTTATGGTTTGATGTGTGTTCGCAGCATCGCTATTTTGTTTTATGCCGCCAGTTAGATTAACCGATTCAACGACTTGTTTTGAGTTTTTGTTAGAAGTGTTCTGATCATTCATGCTATTATCTCCCTTGGGAAAAACGTTGGTTATGTTGATAGTTTGACTGATATCTCTCCATGCAGAAGAGTTTTGAATTCTCTGGGTAATTGAATAAGATTCTATCTTCGGGTCCAATTTTGTAATTTTAAAATCTGTCGATTCTAAATTGCTATCGTTATAGTTCCAACTGTCACAAAAATATTCGAACAATGTTTCCTGTTTGAATTTGGCTATTATCTTTTCAATATTTGAGTGAGCAATATCATAAAAATCAAACATATTTAAACTTTTTGAGGTGTTAAATTTGATTCCTGTAATTTTCTTATTTATATAAATATTAATTCGAATTCTATTATAATCATAATTTTCGTTTAAATCGTATACAGAAAACTGTAGTCCGCATATAAGATATCTGAGTATTTCAATTAATTTATAATGAGATGGATTAGACCTATTCTCAATAGCATACATGACAAGTTCTTTTCCGATTGTCATAGTGTCAAATCCAATTTT
>CAYWGN010000162.1:0-5751 GCA_964457495.1 uncultured Desulfobacula sp. | reverse complement strand
TATTTTTTAAAATAGAAAAGTCTAAATATGGAAAATTTTGTGACAAGCGATCAAAATAGTTTAATCCGTTTGTGCCAGTTACCAAATCACTATTTAGCATAGTTAAGTAGTGATTCGTATGCAAAGAAGACAAATATCTTCCTATAGGAAGCAATTGCTTCTGTATTGTTTTGTCACCTTTAAAAAGAGATATTGTTATAGCTTGTTGTTCTATTTCAATAATTTTGTTAATAACGTTTTCTCTTATGGTCAAAATAGTTGAAGAATCTTGAGGGTTAATAGTAGCGATTTGATTCATTCCAAGGTCGCCTAAACTTAATATTTGTCCGCTTAAATAGTCTGTGGTGCTCTCGTCTTTATGATATGTGGGTGTTAAAATTTCCAAATCTCGACTTATTGAATGAAAATACATTGGATAGCGATTGTGATCATGTTTATAAAAATTCTGTTGCGAAGCTAAAAATTCATCTACAGTTGAAAAGTTACTAACTATGTCTAAATAGCCATTTTTATAAAGATATAGTAATAAACTTTGCGTGTTTTTAGAAAGAAAGTTTGCTTCCCAAAGTGCGGCAATGCTTACAAAAAAATTTTCATAAGTTGTAAATAATAGGATTTTTAAAATTTCGTCAAAGCTATTCGGAGAAATAGATGCATTAACAGAACGTAATAATTCTCGGTTTAAAAAATGTAAGTACAGACCATTTTTAGAATAAAATGGTCTGTACTTGTAATCCAGTTCACTTCTCATAACAGGTTCTTCAATATTTTTCTATTTGTGTAACTTGAGATACTCATCAATTCCTTTTTGAATAATAGTAATATCCTTTATCACTAATGTTTCCAATTTTAGCCTATTGTTATCTACCCATATTTTTATTGCTGAAATATCTTCAAATATTTCATCAGAAAGTGAATATATAAAAGGATGAATCCAATCTTTTACTATTCCTTTATGCATTTTTAAATTTTCTCTTCTATGATGTGTATTTTTAGGAAGAAGAGTTATTACAGGTTTTGAAAAATACTTAGCTATTAGCATCTCTTGGGCTGTTCCTACTCCCAGTTTTAGAGAGGCATTAATAATCACAAGATCTGCTTTTTTTATTAAATAACAATCATGGCCAAACACTGACAAAGGTATGGATTCATCTAATTGAGGGTCTTCTGGATCTAACAATTCAATGGGAGGATCATAATTACTAAAATTATTAATAAATTCTTTCCTCCAATCAATAGCTTTTTCAATGTCATCACCTTTAGGAACCTTACCAGCAAGATAAATTTTCATTTTTCCTCCTCATTTTTCCCATGGGAAATGTACCCATGCATGGACTTTTTTAACAAAAAAGTCCACATTATGTTGATCTTGTTTTAAAAAATTATCTGTACATACAGTATCCCATAGAAGAGCAGCGGTTTTAATTTCATTAGGTTGGAATTGTTGTATAAATAATTTTGCACTTTTTATAGTATCTCCAGTATTAGTAACATCGTCAACAATGAGAACCTTTTCATTCTCAACGAATTTGAATTGTTGACTTTTATCTATTTCAGGTCTTTTCCTTTGAGACCTAATTTCCTCTGTCAGGGTTGTTTCTATTTTGATAGTATATAGCTTTCGTATATCAAGCAAATGGGATAAACATAACGCCGGCATGCACCCACCTCTTAGTACTCCCACAATAATATTTGGCGAAAAAGACGTTGCTTTTATAAGGGCAGCTAATGTGCCACAATAATTCTGTATTTCTAACCAAGTATAGTTTTTAGTTTCAAAGTCCTTTGGCATCGTGAATAACCTCCCTATTGTATAAATCTGATGATTTTACAAAATATATAAAAGGAGTTGATATGTATCCAACTAATAGTTTATAGAAGCTTCCTCCTAATATAATCGAAATTATTACGGAATTTGGAAGAACACCATAAAATGCAATTAATGCGAATAATGCAGCATCTAAAGGAGCAGAAACTGTATTAGATACTACACTTCTTAGCCATCTAGGATAGTTAGGTTTTTCATATTTTACATAGTGGAATATTGTTATATCAGTATTTTCAACTATAAAATTAGTTATAATGCTTGCTATATAAATTCTCCAGTATCCTCCCAAAACAAAGCTAATGGCTTTTTGTTTCTCAACAGACCATTGGGAAGCACCAGGCAAGGAAACATAAAACTCCAACCAGACAATCATCATTACGTTAGCAATGATTGTAGCTATAACCAACATACGTGCCTTTTGTTTTCCAAGATAATCATTGACTAAGTCTATCCATGTAAAAGACAAGGCATACAACAAAGAACCAACGGGAATTTCGTATCCTGAAAAAAGTGAAATTTGTTTTGCAACAGTAAGATTGGCAGAAACATTAATGAAAATATAACCCGTTATCAAAGTTAAGACTATCCTATAATTCATTCGAACTCCTTCTTTTAAAAAGCTTGCTATTTTTTCAATTCAGTTAATTAAAGCATTTTCAATATCGATTGATTATCGACACATCAACAGTGTGGTAGTCCTTGGAATAAAATGAATAACATACTCATTCCCATAAAAGAAACCAATGCAATCCAATATTCATCATTTAGACTACTCAATATTTTTTTCTTGTTGTTGAACATCAATCCCCTCAGTCCAAGGCAAATGACAATATATCCAAGAACAGCGGTCTTTTATGCTCATAACTGGTACCATTTGAGTAAGGATTCCTTCACCACAGTATATGTCAAACAATTTTTTACTAATCCTTTTGCTATTTTCATAGGTGGAGGCTCTGCCACTTTCATACCTATCTTTAAAATCATTCAAGGTCTGCAAAACAAAGACAGCGTCATATTTACGGTTAACAGCGTATTTTTCTCTAAAAAATCTCTCTTCTTGCCTACTTAATTCATCTAAATAAGCAAGCCCATCAAATATACCTCGATCAAAGAACACCGTCCCGGCGTCATTTGATACCATATCCTCCAAGAGAGTTGTTTTCCTCCAAATTAATTCTTGAAATGCCCATGGATTGTTTTTCCACCATTCGATTTGTCCCCTTACACCTATTATTTTATTTATTGCATCGATAATTAGGATTGCCGCCTCTTCGACAACCAGAAAGCCATCTTGGCTTATGTTTTGAATAACCGAAGTTTTTCCAGAACATTCGCCCCCCGTTATAACTACTTTCCTATTGCAAACTAATTTTGCCTTGTTATCCAACTTGTTCCCCCTTTAAATTATGGTGCAAGGTGACAGTCCATCCATTCTTTTTAAGAGTTTTACAACATCTGAAATGGGAAATTTCAAATCGCTATTACCAAGTTGCAACCAAATACATCTGCTGTATGAAATTTAATGATGTATTTTTGGATAATGTAATCCCTATTGCAGCAAATAACGGTTGGCATTGATTTTGCTATCTATGCTGCCAGTAACAATGCCAGCTTGTCAGGCAAATCGGGGCATTGAATGATTTTTTTCAATTCAGGACTGATCCTTTCATGCGATTTTTTTTCCATCTTTAATTTTTCAGTCACCATGCAACTGTCAATTTTTTCAAATCGTTCTTCTAATGTGTCATATCCGTCAAGAATTATTTGCATGTAATCAGGATTATCGAGGTTCTTGATTAAGGGTGTGTCAGCAAGCATCGACCTGAGCCTTTTATTCAACGATATTGTACCACTTCTTTGCCGATTTTGACGTTTCAAATCCCGGAAAAATCGTTCCATAATATTATTTGTACGCTGTGGCTGAATAATCATTTGACCGCTTGAGGTTTCTACAATAATTGGATCTGCAAAAAGTTTGCTCCAGTACTTATCAATTTGTTTGATCATCTTTTTATAGGACTTCTTTTGAGATAATTTTTTGTCGGCCATTACCTCAGTGCGGAATAGTTTTACTTTTTCAGAGATACTTTTGATATCTGTATTTTCCCCATCATCGTTGAGCCCTTTTTTATTCGGAGCAACGGTTATGGATAAAGCCTCACGCAGACATTTAAAAATTTCCATCTTCCTTTCAATTTGCACAGCAGCACTTTTTAACTGTTGGTCTTCAACGATTTTAGTGAGGGGTCGCCAAAGATTGAAAAATCGTTTATTAAATTGTGCTGAATCAGCGGTATCTACAAAATTATACAAGACCTTCAGCCTCTGATAAAAAATGAAATGTGGACAATCAAAAGGGAACCCGTATCCTTCCAACTGCCCTGTTGTATCAAGTGCCCAATGAATCATGACATATGAAGAAATAACAGACATATTTTCAAAAAATATTGGATCAATCCTATCTTTATCAAGGGCCTCTAATATGTGATGGACTTGCTGCATATCATTTCCAATGAGGGGTTCTAAGGCTTTCGCTTTTGCCCGAAGCAACCCTCTAATTTTATGCTTTTTCAAACGGGTTCTTATCTTGGCGTATTCTTTACCATACAGGTCCTTACCAATATCCCGCAAAAAGTGGAAATGGCAGATAAAATCAGGGATATCCTTGAACACGGTTGAGACTGCCGACAAAATACCCTTCCCCATATCATGAACCAAAGCAAGCGGATCTCCGTATTGCTCTTTTATCTTTGTTAAAAAGGGGATGATCAGTTCTGCCTTTTCCGATGGAAGTTTGACATTATCTAATACGATTTTGGCAATACCATCCATGCCGGTAAAAAGGTGAGGGCTGTCACCCTCACAGGTCCCATCCAGATGCAGGATATAACCACCTTTGAGCGACATGAACTGATTTAACCCGTGCCGACTCTGTTGGTGTGCTATGGCAAGATAAGCGACAAATTTTTTTCCAAGAAAGCCGACCTCACGCTGAGAGATTGCTACATTTCTAAGGGCCAGTTGCTGAATAATCTGTTGCTCGTTTAGACTGTGTACAAAAAGGCTGTACCCTACGAAAACCAGTACATCATATCCATACGTACACCGGTGGGGTGTCAAGGAAAGGAGTTGCCGGCTTCGATGTGTTGTCTCATCAGATGGATTAAGTAAAATCGTTTCCTTGGCGCAAAATGGTCCAATATCAAGAGTTACAACTGTTTTCTTTCGACTTTTGAGAACTTTCAAATTATTCTGGTGGCAAACATCTCCCTGGGGGTAAAAGGAAATTATTGGTTTGTCCTGAAACAAATTCCGTGAATAAAGCCCCTTTTTTATCTTATCCACATACATAGCAAGACATTTTACAACTTTGTATCCGGAGTTTTTTTTAACAAGTCATGAAATTTTAAAAACTGCTTAATGATTGCAGAATCAAATCGCTTGTCCCTTGGGCCGGCTTCGACTGATAGCTGTTCAATTGAAATCCCCGGATTCTTTATCAAATGCACTAAAAGACCAACAGCCTGATTATCGGTCGGCCACCCTGCGGATTTTTGATGACCCACAGCCCTTTTCTGCCGTTGATAAGCGATAGGTGAGTCTGAAAAATAAACAAATCGACCTTGATGCTTTTCCCTTCTTATACCAGATGAATCCTTGATCTGTGAAAAATAGGAACTGCTTGATGGGATCTCAATAATCTGAGCAATCTCAAGAGCACTGAGGCCTTTCGGCGACTGTTTGATAAGCTCTATGATTGTTTGTTTAAGGTTGCCATACATAGAAAACAGAACAGCTTGATATTTCCATAACCCATTTTTATCAAACTCAGGGATTTGAGGCAGGGTGTAGTAACGTCCATTTTGATTAATAAAGGGTGTTGAAATCGAATCTTCAAAATAGTAAATATTTTATATAAATTC
>CAYWGN010000161.1:0-11908 GCA_964457495.1 uncultured Desulfobacula sp. | reverse complement strand
TAGTGGACCCCGAAAACTGGACAATGTGTTAAGATAAAATATAACAGTCCAGAAACCAGAAAGGGGATCATTTTGAAACGGAAAAATTACAGTAAAGAATTAAAAAGCAAGGTCGCATTGGCAGCTATAAAAGGGAATCAAACTGTCAATGAAATTGCCTCGGAATTTGTTGTTCATACGAGTCTTGTAAATCGGTGGAAAAAGGAAGCAATAGTAGCCCTTCCATTGGTATTCGGCAATAGCCAGTCAATACAGATTAAAGAAACCGAGATTGAGCGAGACCGTCTTTATCAAAAGGTTGGCCAACTCCAGGTAGAACTGGACTGGTTAAAAAAAAACACCGGGCACCTTTAATGAGCATTGAAGAGAAAAAACAAATTATCCAGCCCAATCACCCTAAAGTCAGTATTCAAAGGCAATGTGAGCTGATAGGACTCCCTCGTTCCAGCTATTACCGTGAGGGCTTGGCAGGACAGGAAACGCCTGAAAACCTTAAATTTATGAAACTCATTGACAATGAATATACTGCCCATCCTTTCTATGGCACCCGCAAAATTCGCAATGTTCTGAACCGTGAAGGGTATAAGATTAACCGTAAACGGGTTCAGCGCTTGATGCGAAAAATGGGAATTCAATCCATTGCACCGAAGCCGAATACCAGCAAGGCTCATCCGCAAAATAAAGTGTATCCATATCTTTTGAGAAATTTTGATGTAACCAAATCAAATCAGGTGTGGTGTACGGATATAACATATATCCCTTTTTCTGGTGGCTTCGTTTATTTGACGGCGGTCATGGACTGGCATAGTCGTTATGTCCTCTCCTGGGAACTTTCAATAACCATGGACAAAGAATTTTGTATATCCGCACTGGAAAGGGCACTGCGATGTCATGGGACCCCCTATATATTCAACACAGATCAAGGATCTCAATACACAAGTCACGAGTTTACAAAAGTATTAAAAGATAAGGACATTAAAATCAGTATGGATGGAAAAGGCCGGTATCTCGACAATATTTTTATCGAACGTCTATGGCGCAGTGTAAAGTATGAAGAAATTTACATAAATGAATTTCAATCCGTTGAGCAGCTGCGCAAGTCTCTGAAAAAATATTTCATTTTTTACAACAATGAACGACCTCACCAGAGTTTTAATGGGCAAACTCCAGCCGAAATATATTATGGTAAAAATCAGTTAAGGTTGGTGGGATGAACAAAACGATTTTCCAAAAACCCGCTCCGTCGGAAGCCAACCCCTTCCGACGGGCAGTTTTTGGGGTGCCCATTCTCAGGGTCTGGCTTCCACTTCCGCTAGATGTTGAAGCAAGTCGGTGTGAACTGTGGCACAGAATCAAATGACGCTTAAATTGAATGAAAAACTGTCTTGACATTGGGGTCCACTATAATCCGTTGATAGTTAAATTAGAAATGTTAGATATTTTGGACGAGTATTTACCAAGCGAAGATTATGAAGATTATACATTTTTAGAACTGATTGAAATAATAGATGTAAGGGTTTATAAAACCAGAGGAACAGATCCCCGTGCTCAAATTTCAAAATTTGCATTTGATATTAATACAGATACACCAGATCAAGAAATTCAGAATTGGCTACTATGGTTTAATCAGAGATGGATGAGTAAGCAGGAATTTAAATCAAATTTGAATGGTTATATTTTTCATAATCCTGCTTTATATCATATCTTTATTGATTATTGTGAACACAAAAACGAAGACTCCTATTCTTTAGAGGAGCTTAAAAAGTTTATTGATAAAAAGAAACCAACTATTGAACATATTCTCTCCCAAACACCGAAATTTTCATTCAGGTCCCATGGTTTTCGGGATGAAGATGATTTTGTTGAGTTTGAAAATCTTATTGGTAATTTAACGTTGTTAGAGAAAAGACTAAACAGTTCTGTTCAAAATAGAAATGCACTAGAAAAAGTCCCTTATTATGATAAAAGCTCTTTCAAGATGACTAAAGAACTGGCTACATCAATATCAAAAATAGGGGAATTCAAAAAATCTCATATTAAAGAAAGAACAAAAGAGATAGCTGCCTATTGTATCGAAAGATGGTGGGATGAGTAGCCTGCACGCTAACAAGGCGCTTTCAGTCGGACGCGCAAAAAGCAGCGCGGCTGGTTATCGGGGTTGAGTTCCGGCATGCTGTAAGGTGAAATTATCGCTTACTTTCAAATAATGAAAAAATTATAAAAATAAATGCCTAACTTTTTAAATGTCCAACCGTCCCCTTCTGCACTTGTTCAGTCACTCCGAGACATCGGATATTCAATGGAATCAGCCATCGCTGATGTAATTGATAATTCCATAACAGCTGAATCAAAAAATATCCACGTTAACTTTGCATGGAATAACGAAAATCCATGGATAGCAGTTGTAGATGATGGCTATGGTATGACCCCTGCTGAATTGACTGATGCCATGAGACTTGGAAGCAGGAATCCACTGGAAGACCGCAGCGATGAAGACCTTGGCAGGTTCGGCCTTGGCCTTAAAACAGCTTCTTTTTCTCAATGCCGGCAATTAACACTTATCAGCAAAAAAAACGGAATGCTGGCCTGCAGGGAGTGGGATCTTGATTTGATTGAGGAAAATCCTGATAGAGGCTGGAGGTTGAGAGTCCTGGAAGGCCCTGAAATATTGCAGGATAAATATATAGTGGATCTGCTGCCTTTGATCCATCGCAGCGGCACCATTGTTTTGTTGAGAAAACTGGATCGTTATGATGAGCTGGAAAAAAAATTAAATTCACTTGTTGAACGAACAAGAATACATCTTGAACTGGTTTTCCACCGCTTTCTTTCTCCTCGTAAAGGGAAAAAAAAGATCAATATTTCTCTGAATAATGGCCCGCTGACTGCATTTAACCCATTCAATCTTTCTCATGCCGCGACACAGGAGTTGCCTGAGCAATCCATACATGTAGATGGTCAATCAGTTAATGTTCAACCGTATGTACTACCCCATTATAACAAGATATCCCGTGATGAATATCAAAAGTATTCCTGTGCAGGAGGATATCTTCAGAACCAGGGTTTTTATGTATACAGAAATCGCAGGCTTATTATCAAAGGCACATGGTTTCGTCTTATTAAAAAAGAAGAGCTCACAAAATTAATACGGGTTCAGGTTGATATTCCAAATTCCCTGGATCATCTATGGAAAATTGATGTAAAGAAATCGCATGCATCCCCACCGGAAACGATAAGAAATGAACTCAAACTGATCATTGACAGAATAGCAGCATCAGGAAAAAAAGTTTATCGTCAGAAAGGGAAAAAACTGGCATCCTCAGTGAAAGTCCCCGGTTGGACAAGAACTGCGGCTGAAGGAAAAATAATATATGAGATTAATCGAGAACATCCCTTAATCACACAATTTCAAAGCGACCTGTCCGAAGAAAAACAGCAGGCGTTTAAGGACTTGATTTTCATGTTCGAAAGTAGTTTTCCTACGGAATTATTTTACAGCGACGTAGCAAAAAAACCCGAGGACCTGTGCAAACCTGAATTCAATGAAGAACAGATTTCTGCCCTCCTTGATAGTTTTATCACTCAGATGATCAATAGCGGAATTCCTGAAACAGAAATAGCGGAACGTCTGACCTCTATTGATCCATTCGCTGCCTATCCTGAAGAGATTGAAAAACTGTTACAACAGAAAGGGATATTGAATGAATGATATAAATACAAAGATGCATGATCCTGCCTCAATTCTTGAAAAAATTGAAGATGGCGTTGCAATTCTGCTTGATGGAGGTAAACAGGATCGAAATACTATAATTAATTTTGTCAGGATGGTGGTCTCCAGTCAGTACAATAATGAAACAGTTTCAGAGCAGGGTATCCTTCAGATAACGAAAAGACTTGAGGCTCGCTTTGATATATATATGGGCATTGGCAACCTGCTTTCAGCGGAAGGCTATACCCCCTGGCTTGATGATGCACGTAAAGATATCGACTGGTATTATTGGGAACGTTATAAACGGCTTCTTCCTGACAAAAAGTTTAACCGCCAGGTCATAAACGTTCTGGATATAGATACAAATAAAATCCTTGATCACCTTGAAAATCCTCAGAAAAAAGGAGGTTGGAAAAGAAAGGGGCTTTGTGTCGGACATGTTCAGTCAGGGAAAACAGCAAATTATCTCGGTGTTATCTGCAAGGCAGCAGATGCCGGTTACAAAGTGATAATTGTACTGGCAGGATTATTAAATGCTCTCAGAAATCAGACACAGGAGCGTATTGACGAAGGATTTGTCGGGCGTGATAGCTCGCAGCAGCTTGAAGCGACAACTTTTGTGGAAAAACTAATTGGTGTTGGTAAATTTTATGATCCTTTTAACTGGCACTCCCCGGTACCACTAACTACCAACTCGCAGGATTTTGATAAAAATTTTGCTACGCGGTCAAGAGCACAAATCAGTGATTATAATGAACCTGTTATTCTTGTACTTAAAAAAAATGTCTCTATTTTAAAAAATCTTATAGACTGGCTTAAAGGTAATAATTCAGAGTTAAACAGATTGCCGATGCTTTTGATTGATGATGAGGCAGACCATGCCTCTGTAAATACTAATCGGGAAGATTTAGACCCGACTGCTACTAACAGCCGCATTCGAGAGTTGCTGGGCTTATTTGAACAAAGTTCATACCTGGGTTACACTGCCACCCCTTTTGCAAATATTTTTATCGATCCTGAAAACGATGACGATATGATCGAAGATGATTTGTTCCCCAGTGACTTTATTATCAGTCTGGATACCCCATCCAATTATATCGGAGCAAACCGTATTTTTGAGGAAGACGGCGATCTCGATATAGTCAGAGAACTAAATGATTATGAAGATATACTACCCCTTAAGCATAAAAAAAATGAATTCCCGGCAGTTTTACCTCCAAGCCTTAATGAAGCTGTACGCACATTTATTCTTGTAAAGGCAATTAGAAACCTGCGTGGTCAGGCAGACAGCCATAATTCCATGTTGATCAATATCAGCCGTTTTACAGATATTCAATCAAATGTCAAATGGCAGATTCACGAATACCTTACAGAATTGAGAAATGCTGTCAAAAACCACTATGCTCTTTCTGAGCATAAAGCGATGTCAAATTCCAGCATGGTCAACCTCAGGGAAACATGGGACAAAGAATTTAACAGGACTGAATTTATATGGGAAGATATACAAAAAGAGTTGAATGGAGCGGTTTCACCAATTCGGGTTATTGAAGTAAATGGATCTAAAAAGTCAGAGCAACTTGACTACAATAAGCATGATTATCCTAATGGTCGCAATGTGATAGCGATAGGTGGATTAAGCCTGTCACGTGGTCTGACTCTGGAAGGTTTGACTGTCAGCTATTTCCTGAGAAATTCTATAATGTATGACACGTTGATGCAGATGGGCAGATGGTTTGGTTACCGCACCAATTTTGATGATATCTGCCGGATTTATATGAGTGCAGAAGCAAATTCATGGTATGCCCATATCTCAAGAGTCACTGATGAGCTGCGTGAAGAATTCAGCCGAATGGAAAAAGCCAGGATGACTCCCAGGGATTTTGGTTTGTGTGTAAGGAGTCACCCTGAAAGCCTTATAGTCACTGCAAGAAATAAAATGAGAACGGCAAAGCCGGTGTTAAGACAAATCAATCTATACGGAAGACTTGTTGAGACAGCTGTCCTGAGCAAATCTTCGAATGCAATAGAAAATAATTGGAACTTAGTGAAATCACTGGTCGGTTCAGCACAAAAAGAAGGGACTTATAAAAAATTTAGTGCCAGTCATTTGTTTTTAAAAATACCTTCAGAATATATTAAAAAATTTCTTGCTGATTTTACAAACCACCCTGCATCACAAAATACCTACAACCCCGCATTAATTGATTATTTAAAATTAATCTATGAAAAAGAAAATATAACAAGCTGGGATGTTGTCCTGTTGAATAAACCAGGATCAAAATCAATTATCAAAGAACAAATCATTTCTGACCTTCCTGTTAAACCTCAATTCAGGAAGGTCCATCCTGAAAAAGGTAATGGGATTGCACAAAAAAACCGTCGAATTGGTTCTGACTTTGATGAGCAGGCTGGCCTGAATGATATGGTTATTGAAAAACTTATAGATCAGTATGGTTCCAGATCAAAAATAAAAGCATCAGAGTGCCGGAGGGTGAGAAAAAGGCCCTTGTTAATGCTGCATTTATTAGATTGCTATCTTGATGGTAATTCTATAAATAAACAGGGTGTTTTTGCCTTTGGTATCAGTTTTCCAGGCGAAAGCACAGTGAGAAGACCGGAACGTCTTGTTGAGTATGTTGTTAATACCGTCTGGTGGCATAACAATTATGCCGACCTGCTTGACGAAGAGGAGAACACAGATGAATAACCCATGGGAAGAAATACAGATACCTTCTCAAGATATACTCTACAGAGTCATAGATTCTGAACACCCCCTCCGGTTGTTGAGAGCCAGGGATATTTATGGTCGGTTTCTGTTTATTTATGAATTCTCCAGTTCCGACCATATCCCGGATAAATTCCCTGAATTGAATGGTGTTGATATCCACCTGCAGGGACCTGAACAATCACCCGCTGGTAATTACATGCTCCTTCTCGTTCTTAAAAAAAACAAAGAATGGCAGATATTTCTTTCACTGTGCAATGATCTTGTTTCGTCAACAAAGGCCCTGGAAAAGCAGACCGAGGCGACTCTGATTATTCTGCGCAGGCTCAAACGATGGCAGGATTTTCTGAAAAGAGCCCGCTCCGGACTTTTACCTGAAAAAGAAATTAAAGGCCTGATTGGTGAACTGCTTTTTATAAAAAGACATTTGATCCCGGCCTTTGGGTCTGGAACTGCCATCCAGTTCTGGCAGGGACCGGAAGATACCCCTCAGGATTTCAATGTCCATGACTGCGCCATTGAAGTTAAGTGTCAGCTGGGAACAACAACACCAGTTGTGCGCATTTCATCTGCTGATCAATTATGTTCCCAACTAACGGAAATGTTCCTTTATGTAATCACACTTGGCAAATCTGATGAGATTACTATAGTTGCGGTTAATCTCCCATCCCTTATCAATGAGATTAGAAATCAACTGGAATCTGATTCTCCTGCAGACCTGGAACGCTTCAATGATCTGCTTTATCAGACTGGATATATTGAATTAGAGGAATATAAGCGGTTCAACTATATACCGGCTTCAGAAAAAATGTTTTCAGTAAAGGATGACTTTCCAAGGATATGTTCTGAAGATCTCATCCCTGGAATTGAAAGAGTTACCTATAATATCAGTTTATTCGACTGCGAGCCTTTTTCAGCGACACCCGCCTGGATGGAATTATCATGAGTTACGATGATTTTTTTAAAGATTTCATGCAGGATATTTATGCCCGTTCTGCAGCAGATCGTGATTTTTCGGAAGTAGTTTTAACTGAAAGAGTGTGTGACTTCCTGGTAGAGCAGGCCGTACTCGAAAACTATACTGCTGCCAGCTATAAAAAGAAAACACTGGGGATACGGGTTGATGCATATGATTATTCAGATGAATCAGATATGCTGACCCTCATAGTCACAAATTTTCATAACGAACCCGCTTCTTTAACCCAGACCCTTATTACCAGAGTGTTCAAACGTGCGGTGAAATTTTTTGCAAAAGCTCTGGACAGTTCATTCTATAAATCTCTGGATGAAAGTGATCCCGGCTTCAATCTGGCAAGGGATATTAACGCCTTCTGTTCCAGTAAAAAACTCAGAAAAACACGGTTTATTCTACTTTCCAATGCATTACTCAGCAAAAGCGTTGATGATATTTCCGACTATGATGTTAAAGGATTCCCCTGTTCTTTTGACATATGGGATCTGGGTCGTATACAGCGTATCGAGGAGTCTGGAAAATCACGAGAGGACATTATTGTAGATTTCAGTTTATTGCTACAGGAGAACCTTCCATGTTTACCGATCTCTAACAGCAAAGGTGCATACGAATCGTTCCTGCTGGCATTGCCCGGATCACTGGTCGCTGAACTGTATGATAAATACGGAGAGCGACTGTTAGAACAAAATGTGCGAACATTCCTGCAGTTCCGTGGGAAAGTGAATAAAGGGATGCGGAATACAATACAAAACACTCCTGAAATGTTTTTTGCATATAATAACGGCATTACTGCCACCGCAGAAGAGGTAACAACAACAGAGTTTAACGGCCAGGTCTGTATTAAGTCGATCAAAAATTTCCAGATTGTTAATGGAGGTCAGACAACGGCATCTCTTTTCAATACACACAGAAATAATAAAGCTGATCTGGCAGCAGTGCATGTACAGGCAAAACTTACAGTCATTCCACCAGAAGAAACCGAGCATATTGTTCCCAGAATATCAGAGTATGCGAACACCCAAAACAAGGTCAGTGCAGCCGATTTTTTCTCGAACCATCCTTTTCATCTCAGGGTAGAAGAAATATCACGCCGTCTCTGGGCACCATCTTCAGCAGGAAGTCTGCGGGAAACCCACTGGTACTATGAACGTGTAAGAGGTCAATATGCTAATGCACAAACGAACCTGACTCCATCCAAGAAAAAAGAGTTCCTCGCAATTAATCCAAGAAAACAGATGTTCATTAAAACAGATCTGGCAAAGTTCCAGGGGTCCTGGGATATGAATCCACATATTGTAAGTCTCGGGGCCCAGAAAAATTTTGTAAAATTTGCCGAAGCTGTTTCCAGAAGGTGGGAAAACCACGAACATGAATTCAATGAACTTTATTTTAAACGATTGATTGCAAAAGCAATCCTCTTTCGAACCATTGATAAATTTATTATGAAACAACCCTGGTATGGTGGGTATAAAGCTAATATTGTGACATATACTGTTGCTAAATTTTCTCAAATGATTAATACCACCGGAATGTTTCTTGATCTGGAAAATATCTGGCAACGGCAGAGTATTACAGATGAAATGGAAAAATTTATGATAATAGTTGCTGAAACTGTAAATTCTGTTATCCAGGAAACACCGGCTGGCATAACGAATGTAACGGAATGGTGTAAAAAAGAGCTGTGCTGGCAGAATGTACAAAAGATATCGCTGGATATTCCAAAGCAGGTTCAAGATGAATTGATTACCAGAAAAGAAAAAAAGTATAAGGACTCTGATGCCAGATCCGTACAGAAAATAGATAAAGGAATTGAGGCTCAAAAATTTGTATTGGAAAAAGGGGAGTTGTTCTGGAAGCATATAATTGACTGGTCAGAATCAAATAGAATTTTTTCACCAAAAGAACACGGGATAATGCTGACTGCAAGTCAGATCCCTTTGAAGATTCCGAGTGAAAAACAATCGTTATTATTGGTGGATATTGAGAAGAAAGCGGTAGAGAACGGTTTTACAGTATGATTCCAATTATTGATATATTCGCTGGTCCGGGAGGCCTGGGTGAGGGTTTTTCCTCTTTTACCGGTCAGAATGAACAACAGGCTTTTGATATAGCACTCTCGATTGAAAAAGATATTCATGCCCACAGTACTCTTGAGTTACGAAGTTTTTTCAGGAAATTTCCCCGGGGAAAAGCCCCTGAAGAATACTATGATTACATTCGTAAAAAATCACTGGAAACCAATCCCAGAATTCACAAACTATTACGTTCTGAACTATTTGAAAAATATCCGAACGAAGCAAACCAGGCCCGCCAGGAAGTCTGGCATGCTGAACTTGGAAATGATAAAAACCTTAATAAAAAAATTGATATAAGAATTAAAGAAATCATAGGCGAACCTGGTGTAAAATGCTGGGGTATGATCGGTGGCCCCCCCTGCCAGGCATATTCAGTTATTGGTAGATCCAGAAATAAGGGAATTTCCGACTATACTGCTGAAAAAGATAAACATAGTTACCTTTACCGTCAGTATTTAAGATTGATTGCAAAACATAAGCCCGACTTTTTCATTATGGAAAACGTTAAAGGAATGTTGTCAGCAAAATTAAATGGCAAATCACTTTTTGAAAAAATAATAGATGACTTGAAACGTCCCAGGAAGGCAATAAGGAGCTTTGGAAAAATTTCAACGCTTGGATATCAAATCTATCCTCTTATACAAAATTCTTCCAATTCAACAAAACCGGCCGATTTTATTGTTGAAACCGAACACTACGGTATCCCTCAGGCTCGTCATCGAGTTATTTTACTCGGGATCAAAAAAGATTTCTCAACATCAAATCCCACAACGCTAAAAAAAAACCAGCAGCAAATTACAGTAAAAGATGTGTTATATAACCTGCCTGAGATACGCAGTGGCTTATCAAGAGAAAAGAAAAATAATAATACATTAAATCGCTGGGTAGAAAAGTTGCTGGAGATAGTTGATCTTGACTGGTTCGAGAACGGTTCTGACAAAAGTCTTATTGAGTCTATAAAAAAGACTGTCGAAAAAATTCCTCAAAAAATTCAACAACAGGGAAGCGAATTTTTTCCATATTCCGGCATACGCTTCACAGATAAAAAAATGGCTGCGTGGTATCAGGATACGCGACTTCTCGGTGTCTGCAATCATACCAGCAGGTCACATATGGTATCGGATCTGCATCGCTATCTTTATGCTGCTTCTTTTGCTGAAAAATATGGTAGATCGCCTTTAATTTCAGAATTCCCTGAAGAGTTAATACCTGCACATAAAAATGCAAAGAGTGGTCATTTTGATGATAGATTTCGGGTACAGATGGCGGACAAACCTTCCATAACCGTGACCAGTCACATTTCCAAAGATGGACATTATTTTATTCACTATGACCCGGAACAGTGTCGCAGTCTAACAGTTAGAGAAGCTGCCAGATTACAAACTTTTCCTGACAATTATTTTTTTGAAGGAAGCAGATCACAGCAATACATTCAGGTTGGCAATGCAGTGCCGCCCCTGTTAGCAAAACAGATCGCTGAAGTTGTATACGACTTGATTAAAAGATCTGTAACTGAAATTTAATATGGATTCTCTCTCCCGTAAACATAGAAGCTGGAATATGTCATTGATCAAAAACAGTGACACCAAACCAGAATTGATCGTTCGATCTTTACTGCACCACAAGGGATACCGGTTCCGATTACACAGGAAAGATCTACCCGGAAAGCCGGATATTGTTTTACCCCGCTTTAAAAAAATTATTCTGGTTCATGGTTGTTTCTGGCATCGTCATGAAGGTTGTTGCTACGCCTATAATCCAAAAAGCAGAATCTCGTTCTGGCAAGACAAGTTCCGCCAGAACGTTAAACGAGACAAAGTTGTTAAAGAGGAACTATCACAACTGGGGTGGCAGGTGCATGTGATTTGGGAATGCGACACAAAGAAAATTGAGCTTCTGGAAAAAAGAATTGGGCAGATCTTTTTTGAATGAAAAATATCACTCTTAGGATTGTTTTATTCAAATCCGTTTGAAGATTGAGTCAGGAAATGCGGTCGGTACAACTGGAAGGTTTTTAGGTGCGATCAAACCAAAGGGGGCAACAACAGAAAAATTTACAGAAATTTATCACACCCTTGTTTTAGATGAGTGGTCTGAAAAGAATGGGGGGGCTTATGCTGATTTATGTTATCCAGTTCCTAAAGGACATAAGCTGGATTTTATGGATGTTGTAGTGGATTCTGATGTTCAGCTTTCATTTTTATCATCATTTAAAACATACCAAATGATCGATCTTTAAAAAAGGAGAGGTGTCATGCAATTAATCGAATGGGAAGTACATGAAATTCAAAAGATGCTGGAAGGCGCAGGTCATATAAGAATTCAGCTGGTGTAAAAAGTCATGACTCAACAGACAAAACAAATCCCTGTTTCTTCAATTATCCTTGATGAGTCGATTTATCCAAGAAAGGGGATTGATCACAGGC
>CAYWGN010000160.1:0-11938 GCA_964457495.1 uncultured Desulfobacula sp. | reverse complement strand
CTGGAAAATAAAAATATGTGCTGTGCCGGTGCTGTTGCAGCCAGTGCTGCTGCCTGTAAAAAACTTGGCGCAGTCAAGGCTGTGGAACTTGACTACGCCACAAGTTTTGAAAAATCCGCTTCTGCAAGTTTTGTCGGATATGCAGGGGTTCTTTATTCTTTATCCTGAATAAGCTGGATAGCGTTTTTAATTCTTTGAATCGTTTTGTCTTTTCCAAGGGCCAGAAGCATTTCAAAGATGCCGGGACTCATAGTTGTGCCTGTTATGGCAACCCTTAAGGGCTGGGCAATCTTTCCAAACTTGAGATCGGTTTCCTCCATGATTCTTTTAAAAACGTTTTCAAGCGCTTCCTGGGTGTACTCTTCAAGACCTTTAATATAGTCTGCAGATTTTTGTAATACAGCCTTTATACCCGGGTTGAGAAATTTACGGGCTGCCTTTTCATCAAATTTTACATTGTCCTGATAATAAAAAGCGGCACCCTGTGCCATTTCAACAAGGGTTTTGCTTCTGGGCTGAAGAGTTTGGATAACTCCCTGAGTAAAGGCATCATTTTCAGCGTCAATCCCCAGGGTTTTTAAATGAAATAAAAGTGGGCCTGCCAATTGTTCAGGGGTTTTGTTCTGGATGTGTTTTGAATTAAGAGCAAAAAGTTTGTCCATGTCAAACATGGAAGCCGACCTGCCCAGGTGTTCAAGATCAAATTTTTCAATGAGGTCGCCTCTTTCAAAGAATTCCTGGTCGCCATGGGACCAGCCCAGGCGGACCAGGTAATTGATCATGGCATCGGGTAAAAACCCCATGTTTTTATATTCCCCCACTGACATGGCACCATGGCGTTTGCTCAGGCGGGATTTGTCAGATCCCAGGACCATGGGGACATGGCCGAAGACGGGCATGGGGGCCCCAAGTGCTTTATATATCAGCATCTGTTTGGGGGTATTGATCAAATGGTCATCCCCCCGGATGATGGTATTGATCCCCATGGTCAGGTCATCAACCACAACAGCCAGGTTGTACATGGCTGACCTGTCACTTCTCTGGATAATAAAATCATCCATTTCAGTGTTTTGAAATGCAGTATCGCCTTTTACAACATCTTTGACAATGGTAACGCCTGTGTCCGGGGTTTTAAGGCGGACAACGGTGTTATCCCCTTTTTTAAGATTTTTTTGTCTGCATCTGCCGTTGTACATGGGTTTTAACCCACTGGCCTTTGCCTCTTCTCTCATGACATTGACCTCATCAGGGGTACATGAACAATAATAGGCAGATCCTGATTTAACCAGTTTTTCTATGTATTCATTGTATATGGAGTATCTTTCACTTTGAAAATAGGGACCATCATCCCAGTCCATGCCGAGCCATTCCAAAGATTCCAATATGGCATCCACAGACTCTTTTGTGGATCGAGCAGCATCCGTATCTTCAATTCTTAAAATAAATTTCCCTTTGTTTTTCCTGGCATACAGCCAGTTGAATAGTGCTGTCCTTGCTCCGCCAATGTGAAGGTATCCGGTGGGTGAGGGGGGAAACCGTGTGACAATTGTATCCATTTGTTCTCCATAAAAATAATATTGTGTAAAATCGAGCCCTTAACTACCACAAAACTTTGAATCGGGCAATGGTTTAATTTCTTGACACTTTTTGGAAATTGGAGTAATTATATATGCTTTATTATATTGGAATATAATAATTAAAAGTTCAAATAAAATAATATACTTAGGAGAGATCAATGCCAGTACCAAAGCAAAAGAGTTCCAAGGCCAGGGGTAGAAAAAGACGGACACATTACAAAATAAGCGCACCCACGGTGAGCGTGTGCCCTGAATGCCAGGAACCCAAACTTCCCCATACAGCCTGCCCTGAATGCGGCGCTTATAAAGATAGAAATGTATCCACTGTTGACGACGAGAAATAGTTAAAGGAGATAGCCTAAAGCATGACGATTGAAACAAAAGTAAAAAAAGTGATTGCTGAAAAAATTCCTAATATTGATATCGAAGATATTGTTCCGGAAGCATCGTTGATTGACGATCTAGGCGCTGATTCTTTGACAATCGTTGAGCTTGTCATGTCAATGGAAGAAATGTTTGAAATCGAAATTGATGATGACGATGCAGAAAAATTGATCACAGTTCAGGATGCCATTGATTTTATAAAATCAAAATTTTAAAAATTGGGGAAAAAATGGAAGCAGGCAAGCCCATTATTATTGGATGTGATCATGCTGCCTATGAGTTGAAGGAAAAAATAAAAGCCTATCTCATAGACAAGGGGTATCAAGTTGAAGATGCCGGCACCAAAAGCCAGGCATCTGTTAATTACGTGGATTTTGGGAAAAAAGTAGCTGATGCTGTCTCCAAGGGTAAATATTCAAAAGGTATATTGCTTTGCGGCACGGGGCTTGGCATGTCCATGGTGGCCAACAGGTTTGCAGGTGTAAGAGCCGCCCTTTGCTCAGACCTTTTTGCAGCAAAGATGAGCCGGCTCCATAATGATTCCAATATCCTGGTTCTAGGAGGTCGTGTCCTGGGAGATATCCTTGCCTTTGAAATTATTCAAACCTGGCTTGATACCGGGTTTGAAGGTGGACGGCATATGGAACGAATTCAAACTATAGATAATTAGACCTGCACAAAAAGGGAAGTAAAATGGGGATTATTGGGAAGACGGATTCACAAATAGAAAAGATTATCCAGCAGGAGGCAGACCGGCAGGAATATGAATTAAACCTGATTGCTTCTGAAAATATAGTCAGCCCGGCAGTCATGGCAGCCCAGGGCTCCATCTTGACTAATAAATATGCAGAAGGGTATCCTGCCAGAAGATATTATGGCGGTTGTGAATATGTGGATCAGGCAGAAGATCTGGCCATTGAGCGCGCTAAAAAATTATTCAAAATCGAATATGCAAATGTCCAGCCCCACTCTGGCTCAGGGGCCAATATGGCAGCCTATTTTGCAGTGCTGAATCCCGGGGATCGGATTCTTGCCATGGACCTTTCCCATGGCGGTCATCTTACCCATGGCGCTGCAGTCAGCTTTTCCGGCAAACTCTATGATTTTGTACATTATGGACTGTCACCCGAAACCGAGAGAATTGATATGAACCAGGTGGAAGCACTGGCAAAAAAACACCGGCCGAAATTAATTGTGGCAGGCGCCAGTGCCTATCCCAGAATCATTGATTTTAAAGGCTTTTCTCAAATTGCCAAATCAGTGGATGCCCTTTTTATGGTGGATATGGCCCATATTGCAGGGCTTGTTGCAACGGGTGTCCACCCAAGTCCCGTTGGCTTTGCAGACCTGATTACTTCTACAACCCATAAAACCCTGCGCGGTCCCCGCGGTGGTTTTATCCTGTCCTCGGAAAGATATGCAAAGGCCATTGGAAGCCAGATATTCCCCGGTATCCAGGGCGGACCTTTAATGCATGTTATTGCGGCAAAAGCAATTGCCTTTAAAGAAGCCCTTGACCAATCCTTTACAGTCTACCAGAAACAGGTGCTCAAAAATGCTTTTGCCCTTGCTGCTGTAATGATGGAGAGGGGATATAAACTGATTTCAGGAGGAACTGATAATCACATGGTGCTTGTTGATTTCAGTCAAAAGGATATCTCGGGCAAAGAGGCTGAAGAAAGACTTGGCAGGGCCGGTATTACTGTGAATAAAAACACAATTCCCAATGAAAAACGTGGGCCCTTTGTTACCAGTGGTATCCGCATCGGGCTTCCCCTTGTTACTTCCAGGGGCATGGATGAAAATGCCAGTAAAAGAATCGCCGGTTTTATCTGTGATGTCCTGGATGACCAGGAAAATATTGAAATTACAGCAGGGAAAGTAAAAGACCTTTGTTTGCAATATCCCTTGTATAAAGGAAAATAGACCCATGACTGAAAACTTGTCAGGCAGGCCCTCATGGCATGAATACTTTATGAAAATTTGTGATCTTGTTGCCACCCGTTCAACCTGCCTCAGAAGAAATGTAGGGGCAGTCCTGGTAAAGGACAAACGGATTCTTTGTACAGGCTATAATGGTGCGCCGGCTAAAGTCCCCCATTGTCGGGAGGTTGGATGTTTAAGGGTAGAACTGAATGTGCCTTCCGGGGAAAACCATGAACTTTGCCGTGGTGTTCATGCAGAACAAAATGCGATTATCCAGGCAGCCTACCACGGAATCCAGGTGAATGGGGCAGTCCTATATTGTAGCAATCAGCCTTGTTCCATTTGTTCAAAAATGATTATTAATGCCGGGATTAAAACAGTCTATTATAAAGATGGATATAATGACCCCCTGACTTTGGATATGTTTGACAAGGCCAGGGTAGAACTAATCCGGCTTGAGACTTAAACAAAAAAAGAGACCCATATGAAATGCCCATTTTGCGGAAACCCAAACACAAGCGTTATAGATTCGCGTCCGGGCAAGATTGAGTTTGAAGTTCGGCGGCGTAGAGAATGCCAGGAATGTACCCAGCGGTTTACAACTTATGAACGCTTTGTAAAGATTCCCATTATAATCGTAAAAAAAGATGGCCGAAGGGAAGATTTTAACCGGGAAAAAGTTATGACCGGCATTAAAAAAGCCTGTGAAAAAAGAGCTATCAGCATAAATCGGATTGAAGAAACCGTGGATGCCATTGAGCAGGATTTAAGGAAAACCAATAACCGGGAACTTCCTTCAACAATTGTGGGTGAAAAAATTATTGCAGCCTTAAAGCAAATCGATGATGTTGCCTATGTCCGGTTTGCATCGGTTTACAGAGAATTTAAGGATGTGTCTGATTTTATACAGGAGCTTAAGGGGCTGGTCCCCAAAGAATGTCTGCCCCTTGAATTTGACAGGATCTTGGATAAGGCTGATGACAGATCATGAATACATGCAGCAGGCGTTATCCCTTGCACAAAAAGCAAAGGGATTTACATCCCCTAATCCTTGTGTCGGTGCCGTTGTTGTAAAGGATGGAATAGTTGTCGGAAAAGGATTTCACAGGGCAGCAGGTTTAGCCCATGCTGAAGTAGAGGCTCTGGATGATGCCGGTCCAAGGGCAATGGATGCAACCCTCTATGTCACTCTTGAGCCTTGTAATCATTTTGGCAAAACCCCGCCTTGTACCCATAAAATTATTAAAGCTGGAATTAAAAAAGTTGTGGTGGGATGTATTGATCCCAATCCCAATGTTTGCGGCAGGGGTATAAGCTATCTTAAGGGAAAGGCCATCAATGTTGTTTCAGGCGTTCTTGAAAAAGAATCCAAACACCTGATTGAAGAGTTTTCCTGGTATGTTCAACATGATAAGAAGCCCTTTGTTATTTTGAAGTGTGCTGCAACTCTGGACGGGAGAATCGCTACATCCACAGGGGATTCAAAATGGATCACCAATGAAAAATCCAGAAACCATGTCCATACGATCCGCCATGAAGTGGATGCCATTTTAGTGGGATCAGGAACTTTGCATGCTGACAATCCCTCGCTCACATCAAGAATTAAAGGAGTTCAGACAAAAGATCCTTTAAGGATTGTTCTGGATACCCATTTAAGCATTAAAGAAGATGCAACTCTTATCACTCAGGACTCCATTGCTAAAACCATTATTGTTACAGGCCCTGGAGTTTCCAGAGAAAAAAAAGCCGTGCTTACAAAAAAAGGGGTTCAAATTCTCGAAATCCCTTTAAAGGACAATAGACTTGATTTAAATGAACTGATGATTAAGTTAGGCCAGATGTCAATTTTAAGCCTTTTGATAGAAGGCGGAAGTGGGGTGGCAGGATCAGCGCTTAAGGCTGGGATTGTAAACAAGGTCTTGTTTTTTCTGGCACCCAAATTTTTAGGCGGCAGTGATGGTACTCCGGTATTTAATGGCAAAGGACCTTTGTTGATAAAAGATGCCTTTAAACTTAAAGACGTAATGGTTACTCAATTTGATGATGATATTCTTGTTAAGGGATATTTAAAATAAAAATGTTTACAGGAATTATTGAAAGTTTTGGAACCATTAAACGCATCGAGTCCAGGGGTGAAGGCAAAGTACTTTACATTGGCTGTGACCTGGATTTATCTGGATCAAACATTGGAGATTCCATTGCTGTAAATGGTGCCTGTCTTACTATTGTCAGTCTTGAGAAAAATATTTTTAAAGTGGATATGGCTCCTGAGACTGTTGAACGGACAACTTTTAAACGATTGAGGCCGGGTTCAAGGGTCAATATTGAACGGGCTTTAAAATTGTCAGACCGCATCGACGGTCATCTGGTTTCAGGACATATTGATGGGACAGGAATTATTTCTACCATAAAAAGAAATAGCAATGCCGTTATTATTAAAGTTAATGTCCCTTTAAAACTTAGCGCAGACATGATTGAAAAAGGGTCTGTTGCCATTGAAGGGATCAGCCTGACCATCAACAAATGCTCTGATAAGGATTTTCAAATCAGTATTATTCCCCACACCGCAGATATAACGACCCTCGGGTTAAAAAGGGTGGGTGATGAGGTCAATATAGAAACCGATATGATCGGTAAATATGTAAAAAAGATTTTAATGGGAAGTGTTTCAACGAATGATGCTTTGCCCAAAGGGAAAAAAGATATCAGTATGGGACTTCTCGCAAGGAATGGATTTTTATAAACCTAAGGATTTAAATATGCCGCATTTAACAATTGAACAGGCTATTGAAGATATTAAAAAAGGAAAAATGGTTATTCTTGTGGATGATGAAGATCGTGAAAATGAAGGTGATCTCACAATGGCAGCACAAGCGGTAACCCCGGAAGCCATAAATTTCATGGCTAGATATGGAAGGGGACTGATCTGCCTTCCCCTTGATTCAACAATTGCAGACCGGCTGGACCTGCCCATGATGGTGGACAATAACACCTCACAATATGGAACAGGATTTACAGTGTCTATTGAAGCCAAAAAAGGCGTTACCACAGGGATTTCCGCAGCAGACCGGGCAACAACAATCCTCACGGCAGTGGCAGATGATACCACTCCGGGTGATATTGCAAAACCCGGCCATATTTTCCCTTTAAGAGCAAGGGACGGCGGGGTCATGGTAAGGATCGGCCAGACAGAAGGATCTGTAGACCTGGCTCGCCTTGCAGGAATGAAGCCTGCTGCAGTGATTTGTGAAATCATGGATGATGACGGCACCATGGCAAGAATGCCCTCACTTGAAAAATTTGCGAAAAAACATGGTATAGGTATCTGTACTGTTGCAGCTCTTGTAAAATACAGACTTAAAACAGAAAGCTTTGTCAAAAAAGCGGCCCAGACTATAATTCCCACTAAGTTTGGTGGAGAGTTTGTCATCATTGCCTATGAAAATGATTTGGATAATCTGACCCATATCGCCCTTGTGAAAGGGGAAATTGACCCTGAAAAATCAATTCTGGTGAGGGTTCATTCAGAATGTATGACCGGAGATATTTTTTCCTCCCTTCGCTGTGACTGCCAGGATCAGCTCCATACGGCCATGTCCATGATGGAAGAAGAAGGCAGCGGGGTTCTTTTATACCTTCGCCAGGAAGGTCGGGGCATTGGCCTGGTCAACAAATTAAAAGCCTATGAATATCAGCGTCAGGGCATGGATACTGTTGAAGCCAATGAGAAACTCGGGTTTAAGGCAGACATGCGGGATTATGGTGTGGGAGCCCAGATACTGGTGGACCTGGGTGTCAAAAAAATGCGGCTTCTGACCAACAATCCTAAAAAAATGATCGGACTTGAAGGGTATGGATTAAGTGTTGTTGAACAGGTTTCCATTGAAGTTGAATCCAATTGCCATAATCAGGGATATCTCAAATGTAAGCAAGCCAAAATGGGACATCTGCTCCACATGTAAATCAAATGATCTCATTGAAATATTAATCGGGTGAGGATTTTGTTGTTGACGTTATTGAACAGAAAAGTATGATTAAACCGGAAATGGATAAGATAATATTGATAACGACAGCTTGACCCCATGTTATAAGGAAAAGAAAAATGCCAAAAATTATAGAAGCAGGGTTACAGGCCCAGGGAAAGAAATTTGGAATCATTGTCTCCCGTTTTAATGATTTTATCACTGCCAAGCTGTTAGATGGCGCCCTTGATGGGTTAATCAGAAGCGGGGCAGAGGATAAAGACATCACTATTTTAAAAGTTCCAGGTGCTTTTGAAATTCCTTTGGCTGCAAAGAAAATGCTGAACCATGGAACCTATGATGCAATTATCTGTATCGGGGCTATCATTCGTGGTGCCACAAGCCATTATGATTATGTGTGCGCAGAAGTATCCAAGGGCATTGCCACTGTCAGTCTTGAGGCTGATATTCCTGTGATGTTTGGAATTCTCACCACGGAAAGCATTGAGCAGGCCATTGAAAGGGCAGGGACCAAGGCCGGCAATAAAGGGTTTGATGTTGCCCTTGGTGCTGTGGAAATGGCAAATCTTTCCGAAAGTCTGAAAAAAGGTTAAATAATATTATGGGTGACCGCAGGCAGGCAAGGGAACTTGCACTTCAGGCACTTTTTTTCTTTGATATGGATAAATCTGATCCTGATCAAAGTTTGGAGGTATTTTGTGCCAATAATGAAGAAAAGCTTACACAGGAGGTCAAGCCCTTTTTTCTGGATCTGGTAAAAGGGGTTGTGGAAAACAGCGCTCAAATAGATGCATTGTTAAATAAATATTCAAAAAACTAGAAACTTTCCAGGATGCCTGTGGTGGACAGAAACATCATGCGCATGGCAACCTTTGAATTTTTGAAGTGTCCTGATATACCAACCAGTGTCACCATAAATGAAGCAGTTGAAATCGGTAAAAGCTACGGCACAAGGGATTCCGGCTCTTTTATCAACGGGGTGTTGGATCGTATTAAATTACTTGAAGGTTTTGAATAACCAAAATTTTCAGACTTTAGGACAGGCACTAAATAGGAGGTTGTCTTGATTATAAAGAAACTTGAGGTTGGCCCGATTATGGCCAATTGTTTTATTTTAGGATGTGAATCCACAAAAGAAGCTGTTGTGATTGATCCGGGAGATGATGCAGACCGAATCCTGATGGAGCTGTCTAAATCTGAATTAAAAGTAAAATATCTGATAAATACCCACGGGCATTTTGACCATGTGGGTGCCAATAAAAGAATGAAAGAAGTGACAGGGGCACAGCTTGCCATTCATCCCGAGGACGAGCCCATGCTGAACGAGCTTTCCCATTCTGCATTAATGTTCGGACTATCGGCAGAGAATTCACCCCCGGCGGATATGCTATTAAAAGATGGGGATGAAATAAGCTTTGGTGAGATTACCTTAAAGGTGATCCACACGCCCGGTCATTCAAAAGGCGGCATCTGTCTTTATACCAAGGGCCACCTTTTTTCCGGGGATACTTTGTTTGCAGGCTCCATTGGCAGGACAGATCTTCCCGGGGGGGACTATGATACCCTGATTTCAAATATTAAGGAAAAGCTGTTAGCCTTTGATGAGGATACAATCGTGTATACGGGTCATGGCCCTGAAACAACCATAGGTAATGAAAAGAGAATGAATCCTTTCTTGAGATGAGTGGTCGTAAGATGAATGACCTTGAGATGGATGGATTGTTAAAACAGCTTCCTTTGTTAAAACAGGTTCATCAGGAAATAATTGAACTTGACCGGCCCTTTGAACAGATAGCAGCATCATTTGCCGACGATATAGGGACGGTGCTGCTATTATCCGGATCAAATCTTGACTGCTCACAATATCATATCCTTGCAGTAAAACCATGGCTTGAAGTGGTTAGCCGGCAGGATAAGGTGTCCATCCAATATCAGGGGAAAAAGACTCAGCTTCATCAAGATCCATTCCTTGTTATTCAGGCGCTGTTGAACCGGTTCAAACTGGATGGAGATTGTTTTAACCTTCCGATTCACGCAGGCTTGTTCGGGTATTTTTCCTATGACTTAAAAGATCACATTGAAACTCTTCCCAGGACCTGCATGGATACCGGTCTGCCGGATTTATGTTTGTATGCCCCTTCCATTCTTGTGATTCAGGAAAAAAAAACAGGTAAGACCCGGCTTTGTATCCCTGTGTTGGCCCACAAGACAATTCTTCAAAAAACAGATGATATGATAGGGGATATCAAAGGATTTTTCTTTGACAGAATAAAAAGCCCAGTTAAAAGAAAACCTTTTTCCATAGACAGTTCAGGGTTTAAATCAAGTTTTACAAAACCAGAATATATTCTTTCTGTAAAAAAAATCATTGATTATTTAAGGGCCGGTGATATTTACCAGGCTAATCTTTCCCAGCGTTTTGAATCCGGGTTTTCAGGGGATGCCTATTCATTGTTTCTGGATTTGTTTGAACGAAATCCTGCTTCCTTTTTCAGTTATATTAATGCCGATGATCATAAAATTGTGTCTACTTCTCCTGAACGCTTTCTCAAACAGATTGGCCGGCAGGTTGAAACAAGGCCCATAAAAGGTACCATAGCCCGGGGCAGGACACAAAAACAAGACCGGGAAAATGGGGTAAAGTTGGCCCAAAGTTTTAAGGACGATGCCGAGCTGACCATGATCGTGGACCTGATGAGAAATGATCTTTCCCGTGTGACCCTTCATGGATCAGTCATTGTCAAAGAACACAAGCGTCTTGAGCCATATGAAAATGTATTTCATCTGGTTTCCATTGTGGAAGGCCTGCTTGAAGACCAGAAAACATCTGTGGATCTTTTAAAAGCAACATTTCCTGGAGGTTCCATCACGGGTTGTCCCAAGATTCGTTCCATGGAGATTATAGATGAGCTGGAATCAGTAAAACGCCATATATATACAGGATCTATCGGATATATCAGTTTTCACGACACCATGGATTTATCAATTGCCATAAGGACTGCCACTATTGCCAGTGACAGGGTGGTTTTTTCAGTGGGTGGCGGCATTGTGTATGACTCAGACCCTCAAAAAGAATACCAGGAAACCCTTGATAAAGGAAAAACATTGATGGAATCCTTGTCCGGAGGCTTAAAAAAGGATGTGAACAATAAACCCAAGGCCTGGGTGAACGGGAAACTCATTGATCTGGATCAAGCCATGGTATCGGCCACAAGTTCGGGATTTCAATATGGGGCAGGGCTGTTTGAAACCCTTTGCGTGGAAAAAGGAAGAATATTTCGCTTGAAAGATCATGTGTCGCGTTTGAACAGGTCCTGGAAAACCCTTTTTTCCGAGGCCTTGCCCGATATAACATGGGAGAATGTGATCTTTTCTTTAATAAGTGCAAATAAGTTCCAGGATAAATCGCTTGCCATCAAACTATTGGTATCACGAGATGAACAGGATAATGGAAATAAGGTATTTCTGGCTGCTTTTGCAAGGGAATATACCCACAGGCTTAAGAAGCTGGGCAAAAAGGGACTGGACCTTATCACCTATCCGCATCCCAGGCAGACGCCTCTGGCAGATTATAAAACCTTGAATTATCTTTATTATGAACAGGCCCGAAGATTTGCCAAAGAGCAGGGTGCCGATGAAGCCCTCATCTTGAACCCGGATCATACAATTTCTGAAACCAATACCGCAAGTATATTTGCACTAGAGGACAACATTGTGAGGGTCCCGGAATCCGACCATGTGCTGGCCAGTGTGACACTAAAGTCTGTGCTGGCGATCCTGGCAGATAAGGGGTATGTTATTTGTCAAAAACCTGTATCCCTTGAGGATTTTTATTCATATCCCAATATTATGGTGGCAAATGCCTTGATGGGTGCGGTTAAGGTATTGAGCATTGACAAAAAAAAAATAGAACACAAAAAAGGGATCTGTTCCATGATCACTAAACAGCTTTTTAAATAGTGTTTCACCAAAAACCGCCAATAAGAGTGGAAGCCTGGATCTTTACCATAAGAATCATATTTTCTAACCAATTTACGCCAACCCGTTCAGATCAATTTGCCTTTCCAT
>CAYWGN010000159.1:0-12031 GCA_964457495.1 uncultured Desulfobacula sp. | reverse complement strand
TAGCTTAACTTTTTTTTCATACAAAAACTCCATGGCTTAGATATGATAGGGCTTTACTTTTTGCCAACATAAACAAGTATGATTGAATCTTGCTTTTTGTCAACAAAACTATGGAAAAAATATTCATGACCTTATCATCGTATTTTCTTTTTCATAGACCTGGTACCTCCTCAGATCTATAATAGGCCTATACGAAAAGCGGGCGGGGTATTGTTTTAAAAAAATAGGGGGTGGGGTCTGCAGATTAAACTTGTTATGAAATGGCAAGAAAAAAATTTAACGAATCAAAAAGGTTTTACACTTATTGAAATCATTTCAGTACTTGTAATACTTGGCATCCTTTCTGCTGTTGCCTTACCAAAATATATGGATTTGCCGAATCGTGCCCGAATCAAATCAGCCCAGGCTGCCTTTGCTGAAACAAAGGCCAGACTCAACAGTGCGTATGGAATATATCTGATTAAAAATAATGGGGCTCATGGTGATGGCCATCCACTCTTCATCACGCCACTCAACCTTATCATCCATCATGAGTCCCCATGGCGTTCCTGGCCAACGCGAGACACTGGTTTTCTCCAGGCTTGAAAAATATAGATCCACAAAGGGCTTATCTCCCATTCGCTTGTAACGTTCCACATATTCTTCGTGGAAACGAACCTGGTAGGCCTCTGAGTCAAGAAACAGAGCGCTTTCTCTGAGTCCACGTTCATGGCTAAATTTCATGAGTTGGTCTTTAACCAACTCTTCAGTAGTGGTCATGAAATAAAAGTAGCTGGCCACACTTGCAAGAATAGTCACAATGCTGAGGATGACAGCTAAACGCAGTGATATAATCTTCGAAAGAGGGCGTCTAAATTCTATATGCGAGTTTGAGGAATTTTTTGCTTTCATTGGAGGAACATTTCAAAACAATTACCGAAACAAGTCATAACTCTATGTAAATTAAAAGTTTAAATTCCAAACTGAAAAAACAAGAGAAACATTGACGTTCTTTCTGGATCTCTTCGGTGATTGGTAAATACAATCTATCCAAGAGTTATTCTTGACATATTTTAAAATAAAGGCATAAAATAACCTTAGGTGAATGGCATCGCTTAAAGATCTATTATCGGTTCCAGGCCTTTTTTACCGAAGCGCCAGATTTTGCGATATATAGTAATGCGGTTTCCCGCAGCGCTCTGACCTGATTAAGCATGCCGTTCACCTGTCTATTGACAGCTATTAAAAAATATTTCTGACCATTTGCTCCTGACATTGCATAAAATCAATATCATTTATCCAATACCTTTCGAATAGTCTGAGCTGTTTCCTGCATGTCGATTGGTTTCATGATGAAGGCTGCCAAATTCAATTCTTTTGCCTTTTCTTCATCTACAAGGGCACTGTGACCGGTGCAGATGATGATGGGGATATCTTTTCTAATATCCATCAGCTTTTCAGATAATGTAACACCCGTCATCTGGGGCATGGTCATGTCGGTTATGACAAGATCGAAATGATCAGGCTTTGAACGAAATAGTTCCAAAGCATCTTGCGGCGTTGTGGCAGTTTCAACTTTGTATCCCAGGCGCTCAAACATTCTTTGCACCATCTTTGTAATGGATATTTCATCATCCACAAACAATAGGGTTTCATTTCCCCTGGGAATATTCTTGTCTGTCTGAGTTTCAGCCACGGGTTTTTCAGACGTCACAGGAAAAAGTATGCTAAATTTTGTGCCTTTGCCCTGGCTGCTGTCAACCCTAATCGTTCCATTATGATTTTTGACAAAGCCGTGCACTACGGCCAGGCCCATACCGGAACCTTTGCCGACGCCCTTGGTTGTAAAATAGGGGTCAAAAATTTGATCAATGATTTCAGGATCTATGCCCGGGCCTGTATCGCTTACCATTATCTTGACATGATCACCGTTTTTCAAGTCAGGATAGTCTTTGAATAATTGATGGCCCAAAAATACCTTTTTCACAGTAACAGTAAGGTCTCCGCCGGTTTGTTCCATGGCGTGGGAAGCATTGATGCACAGATTCATTATGATCTGGTTGATCTGGGTTGGATCTGCAAAGATCATTTCTTCTGTGGTTTGAATATCCTGGTGGATATTTATGGTGCTTGGAATCGTTGATCGCAAAAATTTCAGGGCATCTTTAATGATAATGGCAATTTGAATGGGTTGCAGTTTCTGGTCGGTCTTACGGCTGAAACTTAAAAGCTGCTTGACAATATTTTTTGCCCTGAGACTGGCTTTCTTGATCTCTTCAAGGTTGGAATGAGCAGAATTGTATTTTGGAACATCATCTAACGCAAGCTCGGTGTTACCAATAATAATACCCAGGATGTTATTAAAATCATGGGCGATACCTCCGGCAAGGGTACCGATGGATTCCATTTTCTGGGCTTGCAGAAGATTTAACTCAAGCTGTTGTTTTTCTAATTCTTCTTCTTTTTGTCGTGTAATATCCTGGATTACGCCTGTAACCTTGTAAGGCTTGCCTGAACTATCTTTTTGAAGTTCTGCTATTGATTTGACAAACTTTTGTTTTGGCCCGCTAACCGGATGGATTTCAATTTCAAGATCATATGGTTTGTTTTTTTCTATTAGATCTACAAGCGCTTGATGAACCCTTCCTCGATCCGGGATACAATTTTCGATTTCGTCTGTCGTAAAGTTTTTACTTTCAGGATCAAATCCATAAATGCGGTTTGCTTCATCAGACCCCCAAAAAAATTTCGTCACAAGGTCATATTCCCAATGTCCCACGTGTCCCATGCGCTGAGCGCTTTTGTATCTTTTCTCGCTTTCTCTCAAACCATTTTCGGCATTTTTCCGTTCAGAAATATCTCGGGCAATGCCAAGTACACCAATTAGGTTACCATCAGCGTCACATATCGGCGACTTGATGGTTTCAAATAGTCCTTTATAACCGTTTTCGACAAAAGTAAGCCACTCTTCGTTCATACTCGGCCTTCCTGCCGCCATTGCTTTTCGGTCATTTGCTCGAAAAAAATCTGCAAGATCCGTGTCTACAAAATCATAATCTGTTTTTCCTACGATCACGGATTCTTTAGCACCAAAAAATTGCTCAAACTTCGAATTGCAGGACAGATAAATTCCATCAGAATTTTTCAACCACACAAGGTCGGGCAGTGAATCTATCAATGAGCGCAGGTGTGTTTCACTCTCTTTTAAAGCTTTCTCTGCCTTTGTACGATTTTTTATTTCCTTTTCAAGTTGTATATTCGAGAGACTGATTTTAGAGATATATGTAGTAAACTTAATTAAAAATTTCATTAGATGATCAATGGTATTTTTGTTGTAAATCGGTATGTCCCTGAACGCATTCAAATAGGACTCTTTTTCAAACCCATATTTCTCTGCCTGTTTGATAAAAAAATCTTCGTCTATTTTATCATCATCATAAAAAAATTGTCCTGTAAATACATTGCCCAGATGTTTAGTTCCTACATAGAGGGGAGTAACAACATCCCACAGACCGTTTTTGCATTTATAACTGACATATTCTCCAGGTTTGAGATTCTTTGCTAAGAAGAGATCGCTTTCAGTGCAGTTGTTGGCTGTTTGGGGATTAATTCTATGAAATTTGGTGCACATGTCCTGCCATCCCGTGGCTACGATCACTTTTCCTTTTAAATCAAGAACAGCTGTTACCAGATTAGTTAAATAACAAAAATCGTCCATAATCGACTGGATTTCTTCGACACTAATGATAGATTCAAGGTCAACATCTAAAGGTGAAATTTCTGGAATCGGGTTGAAGTCCATTTTATCAGACAGCCATTCGTCGCTTTTAATCAAGGTGGTTTTTATCAAATTAGATTGAAGTTTTTCATGTTCTAATTCTTTAACTCTTTTTACCAATTCTTCATATGTTGGTTTTTCAGCCACTTGAAATACCTCCAATTGTCAAAATGCAACTATTTGAATAAATGATTTGCTATCAATGATTATTACGGTATCATAATTCATTTAATATACCACAATTGAAAAGATACAAACAGCTTTTTGATCTTGATTATTACCTTAGGAATAATGTTTTTGACTCTATGTGAAAGCTTCCTCAACCGTGGTTTCTTTTCCGACTTCGCTTTCGATGATAACTCGCAGTCATGTTTCTTGACAAAAGACAAAAAAGCATTTACTTATCCATTGGAACAAGCAATGCAGAAAATCGATTGATACAATAAAATTATCTATAAGTTCTAACAGTACATTTTGAGGTGGAAAATGGTAGACACTAATTCAGACAGCGCGGTATTAATACGTGAAGCCTTGACTAAGGCAGGTTTCATCAAGGGCATGGGTAACACGGAGGTTGATGATCTCATTGGGATTGCCGAAGAACGTGAATTTTCTAAAGGGATTACTATCATCAGGGAAGATTCAAAAACCAGAGACCTTTACATCGTATTAAAAGGCAGCGCTAAGGTTACATTGTCTATTCCATCGGGTGAACTGAAAGAAGAGATTGTCTATACAATGCATGACGGGCAAATCTTCGGAGAACTTTCACTGGTTGATGGCTCTCCAAGATCCGCATCCGTGATAGCTCAAAACGAAATCAGGACATGTCGTTTCGATTATGATGTTCTAAATGCGCTACTTGAAGCTAAACCGAGGATTGGATATTTGTTGATGAAAAATATTGCTGTTATAATTTCAGCACGGATTAGAAATACGAATATGCTCTGGAGGAATTCTCTTATCTGGTAGCGTTAGGACAAGAAATTATGGCCAAGGAAACTCAAACTGACCCCGTGTCAACCAAATCAGGCACCATAACCCGATAGACTACCCCACACCGACTCTGGGTTGATACTGCAATGGCTTTAAGATAGACACTCGACCGATTCAACACTTTCTTTAATTTTTTTCTGATGGAGATTGGATCATGCCCATAACAGATAATAAAAATTATTCTTTTTCGTTCAGTATGATAGACATTAAAAAGATTCAAATACTATATGTAGGGGTGCCGATAATTGGTTTGGACTGAGCCCTGCGAATGCCAGTGATCACAACGGAAAGGTAGTGAAATAGGATCTTTCCATAGACATCAGACTCGCTTTTTTTCTATCTCAAAAGTCCTTATTCAGAACTGTTTGCTTCATCCAGAACTTTTCGTACCGTTTTGGCCAAATCTGCTTTAACAACCGGTTTATAAACCAATGCTTTAATGCCAATGTCTGCTGCACTTTCTTCAGATATTTTTTTACTGTACCCAGTACATAAAATCACAGAAATACCAGGCCTGATTTTCATCAGTTCACCAGCCAGGTTGTCACCGGTCATGTTTGGCATGGTCATATCTGTAACAACCAAATCAAATGCGTGTGGTTTTGATCTGAACAATTCCAGGGCTTCAACACTGCTTGTTCTTGTTGTCACACAATAGCCCAACTGTCCAAGAGCTTTGCTCATCATTTTGGCAATGGAGGCTTCATCATCGACAAACAGGATGTTTTCAGTGCCAAGAGGCAAATCTTCTTTTACAGAAGGGGTATGGGCTTTTCGTTTTTTAGTAATGGGCAGATAAATAGTAAAGCAGGTTCCTTTACCGATGGTACTGTCGACTGCTATATTTCCACCATAGTTTTTAACAATACCATGGACAACTGCTAAACCCATACCTGTTCCTTCACCTACAGGCTTGGTTGTGAAGTAGGGTTCAAAGATGGTGTGAATATGCTGGGGAGATATACCCATACCCGTATCAGTTACCTTGATCTCCATGTATTCTCCAGATTTCAAGTCAGGTATAGCCATTTTGTTGATTGTTGTATCATTTACGCTGACTTCAAGTATGCCGCCATTTTCTTCCATGGCATGAGCGGCATTGGTGCAAAGATTCATCAATACCTGATAAACCTGGGTTGGAGATCCCATGATAAGCGAATCACTATTTAGATCATCATTGATCTGTATGGTTGTTGGAATAGATGATTTAATAAATTTGAGCACTTCTTTGACAATGATATTAACCTGGATCGGTTTGACTTCTTCATCGGATTGACGGGCAAAGGTCAGAATCTGCTTAACAAGATCTTTTGCCCGCATTCCTGCCTTGCGGACTTCCTGCAGGTCATCCTCAAGCTCAGTGCCTTTATCAACGCCATCAAGGGCAAGCTCTGAAAAACCGATAATAGATGACAGGATATTATTAAAATCATGGGCGATCCCACCTGCAAGTGTACCGATGGATTCCATTTTCTGGGACTGTTGAAGTTGAATTTCAAGTTTTTTCTTTGCATCCTCGGCTTGCGTTTGCATAGAAATATCTTTGCAAACGGCATACATCACTTTTTTCCCCTTTAGGGTGATTGCGTAGTTATTAATCTCGACAGGGAAAGTAGTTCCATCCTTCTTACAGTGAAAGCGAATAGGAATATTTATATTATCGACTTCAAGGTTTTTTGCAATTATTGAAACTGATTTTTCTGCCTCAGCACTGAAGTTCAGGCAAGACATCCCGATTAATTCATCATGATTGTATCCGTACATTTTTAATGTTGCTTTATTGGCATCAAGGATATTGGTGGTGTCGGGGTCATAAATGAATATTGCATCGGATTCTCTCTCAAAGAGAGTTTTATATTTTTCTTCACTTTCCTGTAACTTCTCTTCAGCCTTATAGCGTTTTTCATCCGCTTGGTTACGCTCAATGAATCGGCCAATTCGATCAGCAATTTCATTGATTAAATCTCTTTCTTCTTTGAGGAAAGGACCTTCATCAATCTTAGACATGTTTTGTAAATAATAAGTTTCCACCACTCCTTTTTTCTTTCCATGTACTAAGATACTGATACTTTGTTTCCAAGTGGTTGCCTTAAAGTTGTCTGATCTGTATTCCTGGTTGTTAAATACAATTCGAGAGCAGGTAATTTCCGGGTATTGCCAGGCTGGTGGTATAACATTAACAACATTTTCAAAAATTTCCTGGAATGGGGTATCAATATCCTCTAAAAATTTTGAAATTGTATAGAGACATTTTAATTCTTTCATTCTCTTATCGATGTCGTGTGTTTTATCCTTCACTTTTATTCTCATTTTCCTATTGAAAACTAACAAGATAAAGGTGCCCAGCATCGTGAGAACTAATACCCCAGCTCCTGCAATAATAATCCACCATACCCAGTCCGGAATTCCTTTTCTTTCGGACATTCCCAAATGCTTGTCAATAATTGTATAGTAAATTGAATTTCGATCTGCTTTCCATTTTGATAAATATACATCAATGGTCTTAAGAAGCTGTTGGTTTTTCCCCTCAGCGGTTGCAAATTTAAGATAACTTGGATCAAAAACGATCTGTGTCTGCTTAAGATGATGTGACAACTGAAAGTGATAGCCATGAACATTTGTAAAAACACCGGCATCCACACTTTTCTTACTGATCGCATCAGCAGTATCTTCCTGAGAATCAAAGTGAACAATGTTGCATTTGATCCCGAATTTATCCATCAGAGCAATAAAATTTTCACCATTAGCCCCGCCTTTTAAAACGCCAACCGTTTTACCTTCCATATCAAAAACACCTGATATATCGGTATCTTTATGTGTATAGAGTTGACCCCAAATATTAAATACGGACTCTTTTGGGAAATCAAGAAAGGATTCTCTTCGCTTCAAGTGCATTACGGCAGTCATTAGATCAAGCTGGCCTTTTTTTGTCCCTTCAAGGCCTCCATTCCAAGAGCCAATTACATATTCCACTTTCAAGTTTTCTTTGCCAGCAATCTCCTCAATCACATCGACAAAAATACCTTGCGGAGAACCATTATCATCAATGTATACTAAGGGAGCAAGTTGAAAAACACCGATTTTTACAACAGGTGTTTTATTTTCAGCCAGAACAACACTTGAGGTGAAAAGAAAAAAGAATAGAACCAATAGATGCTGTTTGAAATGATTTTTAATCATCTACTTGTTTCCTAAATTATTATAAAATTCATTAAAGTTGCATTTGAATCAATTTGATCCGATAATATTATTATTATAAAAATTATTTTTTTGCAAATAGTACTAATGGCATCAGCAATCAAGAGTCAAATCCCCCAATTTACCGAGCGATTCTTTCACCAGTCCTATCTTTTTAAATATTTACAAAATACCACATTTGGTATGGATAGATTTTACATCCTCAGATTTAAATTAAATTATATGGAATAGCCTGAAGTCAAATTTAAAAAACTGGCTACATAATTGGAGACCAACGCTATTATTTTACAACTTTAATTTTTATTTCTATCCAATACCTTTCGAATGGTCTGTGCTGTTTCCAGCATGCTGATCGGTTTTGTGACGTAGGCTGCCAACCCCAGTTCCTTTGCTTTTTCTTCATCAACAAGGGCGCTATGGCCGGTACATATGATGATGGGAATATCAGGGCGAATTTCCATTAGCTTTTCAGATAATTTAACACCCGTCATCTGGGGCATGGTCATATCCGTTATGACAAGATCGAAATGATCAGGATTTAAACTGAATCGTTCCAAAGCATCTTGTGGTGTTGTGGCGGCTTCAACTTTGTATCCGAGACGCTCAAACATCTTTTGCACCATTTTTACAATGGATAGTTCATCATCCACAAACAATAGGGTTTCATTTCCCCTGGGAATATCCTTGTTTGTGTTAGCTTCAACCATTAATTTCTCTGTAGCCAGAGGAAAAAGTATGATGAATTTAGTGCCTTTGCCCAAACTGCTGTCAACGCTAATCGTTCCATTATGATTTTTAACTATGCCGTGCACCACGGCCAACCCCATGCCGGAACCTTTGCCGACGCCCTTGGTTGTAAAATAGGGGTCAAAAATTTGATCAATGATTTCAGGATCTATGCCCGGGCCTGTGTCGCTTATCATTATCTTGACATGAGCACCGCTTTTCAAGTCGGGATAGGCTTTGGCTGAATTATTGTCCAAAATCACTTTTTCCACAGTGACAGCAAGGTCTCCGCCGGTTTGCTCCATGGCGTGGGAAGCATTGATGCACAGGTTCATCATGATCTGGTTGATCTGGGTTGAATCTGCAAGAATAGTTTCATCCGTGATTTGAATATCCTGCTCAATATCAATAGTGGTTGGAATCGTTGATTTTAAAAATTTGAGGGAGTCTTTAATGACCAGGGCAATTTTTATGGGCTGTAGTTTCTGGTCCGTTATGCGAGTGAAGTTGAGAAGCTGCCTTACAATGTCTGTTGCTCTAAGACTTGCCTTCTTGATCTCCTGAAGGTTGGAATGAGACGGGTTGTGTTCCGGAACATCCTCTAAAGCAAGTTCAGTATTTCCAAAGATAATAGCCAGGATATTATTAAAATCATGGGCGATGCCTCCTGCAAGCGTTCCGATGGATTCCATTTTCTGGGCTTGCTGGAGTTGATCTTCCAGTTTTATTTTTTCTTTTTCAGCTATTTTCTTTTCTGTAATATCAACCATGAACCCATCCCATAGCACACTTCCATCTTCCAGCAAGTTCGGTGTTGACCGGGCTTCAACCCACCGTTCCTCTCCGTCTTTCAGATACCGGATAACCGCATGGTATAATTCAAGGGACTTCGCTGATTCCAGGATGCCGTCAAGAAACACGTTCTGGTCCTCAGGATGAATCATATCTAAAAATTCAGAAGGGCTCTGTAGAACTTTTTGAGCGGCAACACCCATGATAGACTCCACCGCATTACTTATATAGGGAAAAGTAAATTCCCCATCAGGTGTCATCCTGAACTGATAAACAACAGCAGGAGAATTTTCAGAAAGTCTTTTATACTTTGATTCACTTTTTTGAAGCGCTTCTTCTGCTCGTTTACGCAATGTTACATCCCAAACAGTAGATATCATTAATTGTTTATCTGGAAGAGGTGTATTGCTTGCACTGATGAAAACTGTTTCTTCTCCTTTACGAGTAATGGGTAAATCATCCCATTTCATACGTTTCGGATCTCCACTGGCACAATCATCAAGCACTCTTTTTTTGATTTTTTCACGAAAAACTGGGTCTTCATACACAGAATCCCAGAAAATGTCCGGGTCTTCAAGAGCCTTTCTTGTTGTTCGATAAAACTTGGGGAAATTGTTATTCATGTAACTAAAAGTAACAGAAGGATTGATAGAGTTCACAGCCACACCTATGGGAAGATTGTCCATGATCGCTCTGATATAAGCCTCATTCTCCAGTAATGATTTCTCTGCATTTTTCCGGTCTTCAATTTCTTGATTTAATTCCCTATTGGTTTTCTTAAGCTCTGAAGTGGCTTTTTCAATGCGGTTTTCAAGATCAATATTTGATTTCTTTATTTCTGCTTGCTGGGATTGGATTGCTTTGGACATGACCTCCATATTCCGAGCTAAATCTCCCAATTCATCACTTGATAGGACATCTATTTTTTTTATATCCTGTCCATCTGTGATCGCAGAAGCCGCCTTAGCAAGAGTATGGATAGGGCTTACGAAAAATTTTCTGAAAACAATTAGAACCAACAGTATTAATAATAAAGAACAGAAACTGGCAATTCCCATGGTTGCATTTCTAATTTGTCTTTCAGTTTGAAGGAAGTCAGAATCTGACATAGAAAAAAATACAACCCAATTCCACGGCTTGAAATGACGCACCACATAGACCTCTTGAATACCTTTTGGGATCAATTGTAGTTCAGATTCAATTTTAGAAGATGCCCAAGATTCCTTTGCAATAGGGCCCCAAACAGACTCTAATTCATTTTTATTGCTTTTATTTGAACAAAAAATGAGTTCGCCGGAGCTGTTAAAGATGAACATATGTGAAACATCGATGATTTGGATAGCTTCTAATCCTTTTAAAGCTTTGAGTTTGTACTCTGAAACAAAAGAATCAACTTTATCCAACCCATTTTTTGTCAAGAGATTATGTATTTTATTTACATCGTCTAAATAAGAATTAACAATGGTGTCCATATATAATAAATTGGCTTTATAGGTACTTTCTTTTGCTTTATCTATTGACCATATGCCAAGAGTGAAAATCCCCAATAAAACCAGTGGAATAATGCTTAGAGCGATTTTAGTTTGAAGTTTCATTTTTCACCTTTATCTGTAAACGTGATCTCCGGCAAGATCAAGCATATCCGGAGGCACTACAATGTCCAATTTTAGAGCTGTTGAAAGATTTATACCAATTTGAAATTTTGCTGGAGGTGTTATCGGAATTTTGCCTGGGTTGGCACCTTTTAATATAGCATCCACAAATATTGCAGCCTCCCTGGCACTGGCCTCAATATCTGGTGTTATGTGCAAAAGCGCGCCCTGTTGTACGCTTGCCTTGTTGTTCCCCATTGCCACCGGGATATTCGTTGTTTTTAAGGTTTCTGTTTTCAATATTAAAGACAAGACAGACGGCAATTAAAGAAACAGATGACAGAATACCGGCATAGCTTAATCCGCGCTTAAAGTTTTTGAACATCATATTTTAGCTGTAATTTTCCCGCCATAACCTTCAACAATACCATGAACCATGGCAAGTCCCATCCCGGTTCCTTCCCCAAGTGGTTTTGTAGTGAAGTATGGTTCAAAAATATTATCAATTATTTCCTCAGGAATACCCGTTCCCGTATCTGAAACTTCCATTTTGATATAACAACCTGAATCCAGTTTTAATTTATAAAATTCCGGTGTATTCTCTATGAGGACCTCTCTCAAATCTATTTTCAAGATTCCTCCTTCATTTTCCATGGCATGAATCGCATTGGTGCAAAGATTCATCATAACCTGGTGGATTTGGATTGCATTAACTGCTCCGCATAACTCGCGCTAACAAAATTATTTTATTTTAATCTCAATAACGATTGAATATATCATTAGAGTCGAGTCAAATCAATAGACATCAGAGTGAATATCAGGGCCAACGCATGTAAAATTTATTTGGCTCCTATCTTCTTGAAAAGTTTTATTGTCACTGAAACACGACATTCTCCAGATAATTTTTGTCCATAGCCACATTCAGCCTTATAGAATAATTGTCCCTTTTTCAGAAACAGCAACTGCCATT
>CAYWGN010000158.1:0-12236 GCA_964457495.1 uncultured Desulfobacula sp. | reverse complement strand
AAACCTTTTTACAAACTGTTAGGAGTCTTTTGTTTTTTCCTTGACATAGTAAAACATTTTCACTATTGAATAGTTTGTATTAATTGTAGCTTTGATAGCGCTATAGTCAATCAAATTGGATTAATGTGCAAAAAATATTTCTGTGGAATGTTTTGGCTTAATTAACAATTTGCAAAGAAATCCTAAATAGCCCTATTTGATACCTCTCAGTTACTTGGAGTTGATAATGGCACAGCCTAAAAATAATACAGTTATCGATAAATATCTCAAAGAAAATTTTCACTTATTATTAAAGCGCAGAAAAATTGATGGAACAAGACCTTACTGGGAAGATTCAGAAGACTATACAGGTCAAGAGGAACCTTTTAAAGTTATTGATGCGATTAATTCTTTAACTATAATTTCCATGCGATTTGATACCCAATTTGGAAATATTTTTAACACGAAAAAAGAACTTCAAATTTTCAAAGATCTAATCAAACATGATTTTAAATATTTAGATGATCAAATTTCAAAAAATGGTTTTTTCCCCCTACCGTACTTGTGGTCAGTAGGCAAGCCTTTTGATTCTATGGATTTCGCATCACACACATGTATGATGTGTGTGAAGATATTGGGTAAAAATTTACTCTGGACGGATTCGGATATAAAAAAGATTGTTGAAAAATTTCTAGAAAAATCTGTAGCCACTATCATTAGCGGTGCGAGTAAAAAGGGTAAAACATTTACATGGTCAGGATCATCGATTAACCAAAAACAACAAGCAAGCAAATTTTATCCTGGAATAAAATCCACATATTTTACTGCTTTATGTTGTAGTGCATTATCCAAATATTATTTATTTGCATTAGAGAATAGCCAATACCAATTTAATAATGAACTCCAAAATATACGGGTAATAGTCCAAAGTGCAATAAAGTGGGTGTTTTCGCGCTATAATAATGATGAAGACCGCTTTTATAAATCACAGAAGGATAATGAACATGCTGTTTTTTGGCCTTCTGTCGCGCTTGTCGCTTTTTGTGATGCAAACCCTCTTATGGAAAAAGAAGAATCACTTCAACAAAAAGCAAATCTTCTATGGAAATCTTATATTAAAATTTTACAAGGAAAGACATCAAAAGCAGGAAGGCATAGTTTAGTGAATGAAACAACTACAATGCTTATAAATACACCAGAGCAACCTGGTTACTACGAAGACCGGATATCAGATGGATATTTATTATACGCTTTACTAAAATACTACGATACTTATGCCATGATGGAAGACAAAACAGCTGTGAGCTTTATTAGTACAACAATAGCCGAGAATATAAATAAATTCATACAGGGTGATTTTAAACTGATTATGGAAAATCAGTACAACCTATTAGCATATATCCGCTATAATAGATTTATTAAGCCAATGTCAGTAAAAGTACCTCTTGAAGTCATTAAAAAAGAGTTTGAATTAATCATAGATAAAAAAAATGATGAAATAAAAACAGAAATGTTAACAATTTTAAAGAAATATGAAAAAGAGGAATCTGAAAGCAAATGAAAACAATATTTTTCCATTCATATAAAGGGGGCGTGGGAAGATCTTTCATTCTAGCTAATATTGCCATTAAACTATCTGAAGATGGTCTAAACGTAGGTGTTCTTGATCTTGATTATGATGCCCCCGGAATTTCTCATCTATTGTATAGATCACTTGGTAAAGAATATGAAGAGCCTGAGTTCGATGTTATGAAAATAATTACAGAGGATTCATATTTTTTGATTAGTGAGACAGTAATAAGCTTAGCGAGTAAGTTATTTCTCTTGCCTTGTAAGCCACTTTATACTGAAATGGATGCTGTTTATGAAAAAGTTGTTGATAAAAATGGAGCTTTTGGGAAATCGATAGAAAAAATTATTCAACAATACGAAGTGAATTTCAAACTGGATATCTTGCTTGTCGATATGCGCCCTGGCTTCAGTTTTTTGATAGATACTGCAATTGCAATGGCAGACAAATTTGTGCAATTTTTTCGGATTTCTGATCAGGATTTATACGGAACTACAAAACTTGGTAAAGCGTTATTCACACAAGGTATCCCGACTATGTATATCCCTTCTATGATTCCCATGAGGATTGATGGTTCAATAAACATTATGAAAGAGAGAATCAAAGATGCATTTGATTATGAATTAAGTTATAATTCTGATTGTTATATCCCTTTAATACCCATTCTTTTTTTGGATGATACAGTTATAGAAAAAAATAAATTGATAGGAAAGAGGACAAAAGAGTTTATAAAAATCAATAAAACTATCAATTCGATTTTGGAAGAGATTCAGAATGCTTAGAAAGAACGTGTATGACCCCATTTATAACAAAATAGTTCTGCCCGCCAAAAATCCTATTGGGGCAAGTTCAGCTTCTAGATTATTAATTGCAGGCAAAACTTCTTCGACCAAGGTCGATAATGCAATTCAATCTTTATTGGACTGTGAGATTTTCTCTCGATTGAACTATCTATATCAAAGTGGTGTCGCTTGGCTCGTGTTCCCATCCGCAACACATACTAGATATGCGCATTCTATAGGATGCTATCACTTAGGAAAGATGGCTCTTGAAAAAGTATATGTTTTAGAAAAAAATAGTTTATCAAATATTCCAGGAGAAGTGGATCAAACAGAGGTTCTAAAGTTTCAATCTTGGTTAAATAAAAAATATAAAATTCGATCTAATGTTAACACGCAAGTCAAAGACGAATACTTTACCGCGATTTTTCTTGCCTCCCTTCTTTGCCACGATGCAGGTCATTTTCCCTTTTCTCATACGTTAGAGATGAACTATGAAATTGACCTTCCCCTATCTCATGAAGAGCATTTTTTTCAACTGGCTGATAAACATTCAATCCACGACTATTTTGAATCAATAAAGTCACCCTATAATCATGAAAATGTAACGAAGAAAAACTATTTGATTAGTGCGATGAGATACTTAATTAGCGGTTATAAGGATGAATATCTCTTGCCACAAGATTTTCCTGATGAATATCTTTTGATTTTGAATATTTTTAAAAGATTTGTTAGTGGCCTGATAGATCTCGACAGAATAGATCATTATCTTAGGGATTCTTTTTTTTCAGGAGCAAAGCTTGCTAATTTTAATATTGATTACCTGCTCGGTGGGATAACAATCATTGTTGGTAAAAACAATTCAGATTTTACTATTTATCTTGATCGTGATGCTTTTACACAAGCCAAAAGCCTATTGAATAGTAAACATTTGCTGTCAGATGCGGTGTTTGAAAATCAAGACTTAATAAACTTTGAGGTGTTGCTTAACTCTAGTGTCTCCTCGTTGATAAAAGATGACGGAATAGACATAAATGATCTTATTTATCTAAAAGATAATGAATTAATAGAACTCCTTAAGCAAAGCCCAACTCAAAAATATATTAACCGTTTCCTTTTACAAAAACCATTGTTTTTTTGTGGGAGATTTGTGATAATTAGTGACTTCAAAGTTAGTATCCATAAAAATAGAAATTTGTACCTTGATCTTTCAAATGATCATGAAACAATATCAGCATATGAAAAAATGCTTAAACATATTTTCGGAATTAATTTGAATTGTGGCAAAGAGTCTTTTGAGAAAATTGCCAATACAAATGAAATTATACTGTTTGTTAAAGATTTACTATCAGACAAACAAGTTGATACAGCCATTCAAAAAGAGCTTGAAAAGGTGCCTGATCCGAACTTGTCAGTGCTACAGTTTCTAACGCTACTTCTCTTGAGCTCAACAAATTCAATAAGTAAAGGGCAGATTGTTCAAACACTAATGGACATAGGCGAAGAAGAGTTTATTCAGATGAAAATGGGTATTTTTAATTTGATCGGTAAAAAGAAAACAAAAAAAATATTCAGCTTATTGAAAAAAAGGTTTGCAAAGAATCTAAAAAAAAAGATTAAGGATCTAGGTTACGAAAAAGAAGTTTTTATAAAGTTTGGAAAGAAGTTTTTAAACTTTTATGATTTTCCAGGGGATGTTAAAGAGTTTTTAAATGTTCAAGTTGAAGGAATGAATAAGAGCATAATTGACGACCCTGTGGAAAGGAATTATTTGACAACTTATGCCACTTATGCTATTAGATCACGATTCTATGTTTGGCTATTCCTTGAGGATGAACCGAATCGTGGAATATTAGAAAAAATAAAAAAAGAACTCGATAAAATTGGGTTTTATTTTAATAGAGGATATTGATGAATACTGAACAAATGATCGATACCGTTGATGCGTTTTCAAAAAAGATAAACTGCGGTAATTGCAATCTTTGCGAAGGCGAGTCTGTATATGTCATGCCGTGGGAAAAAAATGAATTTCTAAAATCAGGTGCAAAAGTCATCAAAAATGAGGAAACTACTTATTTCATACACGAGCAAAGAAATTGTCAATATTATGATGTATCTAAGGATTGCAAAAATTGTAAAGTTTACAAGAAGAGACCTTTTTGTTGCCGTTTATATCCGCTAGGAGTTTTTTATAACAGTGGCCAAGCCGAATGGGGTGTCTATAAGCATTGCCCTAACGTATCTGAAGAGAAGCTTGACGAATATAGAGAATATGCAAAAAAACTTGAAAAAAATCTCGGCCCTGATAATTGTCAATATCTTATTAATGAGGATAAATTTGGTTCTTTAATAGAAGGGTTGCGTGGCGAGGCCCAATTTGTTAGGGGATCGGAGAGATATTACAAACTAAAAGATGTCGAATTTTCTTAAAAAATTTACCTATTCATTTAAAAATTATTGAGCATTATTTATTTTTAATTAGCAAAGCTTTTGCTAAGATTTCATTTTTCAATATAAATTCAAAGCGTCCTGACATTAGTTTCAAACGCTATTTGACGTTGGCGTAAATAGTCTCAATTTACAGTTGAGATTAATTTGACGTGTTTTCGAAAACTGATCCACCCTTGAGGCTGTTGATACCCTGTAAAGATTCTATTCAAAATTGAATCTGCTTTAAATTCATACCAAACAATATAAAAATCTTATTTAAAATGGGTAACGTTTGATGGACTTCTCTTGTTCAGTCATGGTCACCCCTTTTTAATATTAAAAAAATATTCTCTTTATTATTATAATGGCGCCCAGTTTCCTGTATTTTGTACACTCATCTAACGCATTGGTTTAATAAATTATTTCCAGGGTAATTCACGATTCAATTACGCACCGGGAATATGACCCGGCTGATTCAAGAGTCACTCCATGCCTGATGTGGCTGGCCATTAATTGTCAGTCAGCGTCTAGAAATTACAACCTTCTGCTGGCCAAATCGATGGATTTTTTTGCGCTGTAGATAATATCATTTTATTGGTGTTCTCAAGATGGATAAATCCTAATTCACCATAGTATTCTCGAAGCCTCTCTGTTGACGCTTTCTGATCGTTAGGAAGACTCGAATAGCTCATCTTTGCCCACCAATTTTTTGGGAGCTCCTCAGGAGTTGTGTAAAAGAATTGAAGTGGATACGGTTTTATTGCTACAATGCCCGCTCCTGCTGAGAATCGTTTGATAAGTTGGCAGATGACTTTTAAGCCAAGTTTGTCCCCTCTATATTGCGGCAATATCTCCAATTTGCTCAAGATTAAAAGGTTGCAGCAAAAAGCATCACATGGGACTATAGCGCAGAGCAGATGAATTGATACTTGACTGAAGTAATCACCGCATGATATTCTATTCATAATTTTAATCCAGTTAAATTGGGAATTTATAGATTATGATATCATCTCGTGGTAAGGCATTATCTCCGGAAATAAAGAAAATTACTGTTTCAGTAAAACAATATTTTGACCGCATCAAATTGACACCTACAGAGCCGAGTGTAAAGCGTACTGCGGATGCTCTTGGCATTGGAATAGCGACAGTTAAACGGATTATGGTAGATTTCAATCGTGACCCTAATTTGCTCGATAAACCAAAACAGATGCGTGGCCGCCCAGTTCATGCTGTTAGCGCATCGCATCAAGAATCTGTTCGTTCCTACATTCGAGCTGCTAATATCAAAGGCGAACATATAACCCTTGCAGACATTCAAGCCTTTTTGGAAAAAGAATATACCGACGAATTGTTTCATAAAACAACATTAGGTAGAACTCTCAATAGGTGGGGATTTGAGTTCGGGAAGGGAACTCGATCTCAGCATCTAAAGGAAAAGGATCATGTAATTGCTGCAAGGCAGCGTTATCTACGCGAAATGAGAAGCAACCGAGCTTCTGAAGTTGGCCTTGATACAAATCGCCCAGAAGTTTATTTGGACGAGTCGTATGTTAATAAAAATCACAGTAATGATTTCATATGGTATTATGGTGAAGATGGCCCTTGGGTTCAAAAGCCAACAGGCAAAGGGGAGCGCCTCATAATTATGAATGCAATCACCAAGTGCGGTTGGGTTCCCGGAGCAAAGCTCGTATTCAAAAGCACGAGAAAGACAGGGGATTATCACGGTCAAATGAATTGGGATTTGTTCAAAAAATGGTTTACAGAAATGCTCCTTCCCAATATTCCAGAAAATTCCTTGATAATCATGGACAATGCCTCGTACCATAATCTTCTTTCAGAACATTCCCCGCCAACACCCCAGAGTTCTAAGCAAAAGATAAAAAACTGGCTGGAGCAGAACAAGATTTATTGTCGTAATGATTGCCTAAAACCTGAACTGGTCGAAGTTTTGAAAAAAGTGGTTTCTGAACCGATCTATGCAATTGATGAAATAGCTGCTTCTTTCGGCCATAAGGTTCTAAGGACTCCACCATATCATCCAGAATTACAGCCGATAGAAACATGCTGGGGAGTTACAAAAAATCATGTGGGCAGACATTGTGACTTCACTGTGAAAAATTTAATCAAGCAACTTGATAGCGGATTCAATAAAGTTACTGCAAAAACATGTGAAAAAATCATTGCTAAAGTACGAAGCGTTGAGGATGAATTTTGGACAACTGATATCAAAATGGATGTTCAATAATTGAATATTTTGGTATCAATTCATGCGCTCTGGACTATAACTCCATTATTTGGTCACTGAAATCGGGCGCTTCTGATCCAAATATGGGGTCATAATACTCAAGAACCTCACCTGAATTTTCGGATCACAGTTTTAAATAATGCATCTGGAATCGCTGCTTTATTTTCTCCATCCTGACCAAGCCACATTGCCGGGGATTTACCAAAAAAGACAGAGCCGGTTATTACCCAGACCTGATCATATTTATCAGCCCATTCATTACAAAGTTGTTCAAGGGTTTTCCAGATTCCATTATTTTGCCACTGTAGTTGCGGGACCGCATTTAAAACGGTGTGGGTATTATAAGCCGCATCGGCACTTATTCTTTCAGCAGTATCTTTAGGACACATATGCCCCCTGACAAATCTGTAATCGGTTTTAACCTCTTTGATTTTTTTTACACCTGACACCGCAAAGGTCTTGTCATTTGGAGCAATGCCCTGATTATAAAGTACTTTATCGGTCATCCAGCTGGGCCGTTTATCCAAAGGATGATCAGTCGCCAACTTTTTTATTTCAAATGCCACCCATTCAGGTATTCCCCATATATCCGAATCGGCATCATTGTCATTATCATCAGCTCCATCAAATGAGACTGTATATGCTGCAAACTTGAAGATATGATCGTGCGGTTGCGTTTGTCATTTGTCATGGTTGTAATCAGGATTTAAGACAATTGGCCTATAATCGGATGCTATAAGATTATTTGATATGATTAAAAGGAAAACGATTATGGTAATAGAAATTTTTTTTATTTTAGCTCTCCCTTTTTATTAAATGGCTCCATTTATGGCCCTGATCCAGGATCCTAAAATTTTAATGGCCGCTTATAATGGAAAAAAACCTGTTGTATTTATATATTTACCATAAAGTTTATGCTTTATACAATGCAACGCCCCGTCACCTCGCCGTCAGGCAGCCAGAAAACAGCCAGCGAAGAAGCATGGCCTCCAGGCAGAGAGGATATGTACAACCCCGTTTCCAGACTCATATTGCAACAGGGCCAAGCAGCATAATGGCCTGTTTATGGCTGTTTAAACTTTAAGCCTGGTGGAGGTTATCAGGGCTTTTTATACCAAGAGGGCTTTTGATCCCTGCTTTCCACACAAAACCAGAGGATAGGCTTCCATATTGCCTGTTTGCTGGCGTTTTCGAAGTTCTGGATAGCGCAATGAACTGGCAGGATAGTGGCTTTTAAATTTGATTATAGTTATTTTCCACCAAAGTTGAATCAGTTAAAATATCTTTACAGTCTTTTGAAATATTGATAGGAATTCTATAATCCAGATTTTTTCAATTCATCTGGTCGGATACATTAAAGTTTACAAGTTATACAGAACAATATAATCTTTTATCCCCCAATAATTTAATTGGTGAATAGGTTGGTACCCCACAAAGTGAAAAAAACACCGAAAACGATTTTCAAATACGAGGGCTTCACAGTACAAAGCTTGCTGAACCTGAAGAAAAATTCGGTCTATTTTGGTTCCCCCCAGAATTTTAATGACCCGTATGACTGCGCAATCAAGGCGTCTATTGCGGAACCAACTCCAGAAGAGATAGAGCGTGTGAAGAAATACTTCATGTCTAAACCAGATATTCCTGCCCATGTGAAAACCGACCTCAAAATAACGTCTCCGCAAGAACTTAAAAGACTAATGCTCAAAGCTGCAACAAAGGCTTTAAGAGATGATCGTGAAAATTTTCTAAGCAACAGTGGTGTAACATGTTTTTCAGAGGTAAAGGACGATTTGCTAATGTGGTCACATTATGGAGGCCAATATAAAGGTTTTTGTTTAGAGTTTCATACAGAGTATGAACCCTTTAATAAGCTTAGGTATGTAAAATATGTCTTGGATATGCCTACACTTCGTATCGATACAGTAATCGATAACAAGGAACAAATTTTCGATTTATATCACACCAAATCTAAGGCTTGGGAATATGAGCAAGAATGGCGTGGATTTCATGAAAAAGCAGGTACATTATTTTTTTACAAGCCTGAAGCCTTAAAAGCTGTTTATTTTGGCCCCGATATTGAGCGGCAAGCCCTTGAAATAGTGTGTCTCATACTTGCTGGACAAAACCCTGATGTCGAACTTTGGGAAGGTAAACGCAGTGAAACTGAATTTAAGACACAGTTTTCATTCTTCACATATACCTCCCACATTAAGGCAAAACAAAAAGGATTGTTATAGGCAAAAAGCCAACCGTTCAACTTTACTTGCTGACAAGTTTCATTTAGTACATATTTCAACAGTGTTCTATATAATATAAAAAGAATTTATCTAATCGACTGAACCCGATCATCTTTATAGGATATAAACATCAGTATAAGCCATTCTTTCAAATTAAATTTTTTAATACATAAAAAATATTTTGTAAAAAAAATAGGCATATTGGCATCGGTTTTTGGTGTCGCCTTTGGTGTCGCTTTTACCTCTTTTTATAGCCTCTGAAGGGTATTGGATAGAAGGGGTACCCTTGTAAACAAAGGGTTTAGGACCTCTAAAAACTCGACTTGTGTTCTGTCACGCAAGAGGTCGCGAGTTCGAGTCTCGTCACTCCCGCCAAAAATACAAAGGGTTTCAGCAATTTGCTGAAACCTTTTTTATTTTTTGGTGTCGGGTCAGGGGTAAAAGACATTGAAAATCGGAACTGGTTTCACACAGCACAGGAGGAGGTTAGCTTATACGCTAAAATTATGGTGTGATGATGTTTCGTGATCATAAATGGTAACTGAATCACCATTAGCCGAGCCACTGAAATGACTATTGCTAGCAAAGTCATATCCTGAAATTTGATTCCCATTGATTTTTATCTGTATATGTGCGTTGCTCCCATAGTCATAAAGAGTGCCAGGATTCCCGGCCACAGAACATTCTCTATCGTGATCATAGATATTTACACTTGTCCAATCCACTTTCCCGCTTATGCTGATATGCTTTGATTGCGTGTGGTCATATACAGAGGAGGTTTTTTTACCAGAAATTAAACCCACAGCAATTAAAGCAATGCAAGCTCGTGTATTGTCAATCATAACTTTCTCCTCATAGTGTATAATGATCCGAATGAGCAGTGTGATAAAGTTATTATACTAACCTGGATATCATGAAAAATATTATGGTGCCCCTTGTCTATAGAATTGTTTTTCAGCTATCGCATGGTATCATATAATCTTTAATATTTTTCCAAAAGAAATTCTGGTTATACGTTTCAACAGAAAAGCAAACCGGTTGATTAAATTTTTCCCTTTCAGGATCTTCCTTATGTAAGCACAAAATCATTATAAATAATCCGGCTATCGCATTGAGTGTGTTTTTAAGGTTTGCATCTTGAAAATGGCTGTCTCTTTGATACTTCACTTCATTGTAGGCTTTCCACCAAAAAGGATTTTGCTCGTTCTTCCAAGCTTCCCATGGAGTGAATTCTAACTCGGATTGCGGGATATTAATTTTTAATTGGTAGAAGTTAGAGTATTTTGCTGTAATGGTTTTTCGACAGTCATCTATATTTATGGTAGAATTTGATGGATTTATCTTTTTATATAGGAGCTTTGCAACAACGTCAATTTCAGATCCAACTGCAAGTAGGAGACGGACAAATTCGATTGAAAAAGTTTCAAAGTTTTCTTGCCTGATATCAACGAACCTAGATGCTTTTTTAAGATCATAATCCAGACTGAGAACGTATTGCCAATTAGGACAAATCATATTTTTCCTTTTGATTTGACGGTTTTATTTTATAGAAACATACGATAGTAATATAGACAGCAAAAAATATACCACAATGCAAATTATGTGGAGATTATTAACAAAATTGACTTTTGAATTAATAGATCAATAAATATATTTTGCATTTATGACAATTTTGGGATATTATTTACCTAAAATTGTCATAAATGTTCTTGATATTTATAATATAGGCCAGTTGCAACGATTATTAGAAAAAAGGAGGGATAATAATATGATGTTTTTTATCATTTCTATTATTGTCTTAGTTACTATCATTCCAATGGTTATCAGCTCAAGCCTGCTTGCAAAGTTACTTCTTGGGGAAAAGCATAGGTGGGGTTAGTCATTCCTTTTTTCAAGTTCTTTTATTATAGCATCTCCCATGGCATCAGTCCCTACTATTTTGTTTTTTTGATTAGTCAGATCAGCCGTAAAAATATTTTTTTCAAGAACATTTGAAATGGCTTTTTCAATGGCAATGGCAGCATCTGAAAGTCCAAAGGTATAATTAAGCATCATTGCGCCGGACATGATTTGGGCAATGGGATTGGCAATACCTTTTCCTGCAATATCCGGGGCAGATCCCCCGGCAGGTTCATAAAGACCAAATTCTTTTTCATTCAGACTGGCAGAAGCCAGAAGGCCCATGGAGCCGGTAATCATGGCGCATTCATCAGAAATAATATCCCCAAACATATTGCCACACAAAAGCACATCAAATTGATGGGGATCTTTGACAAGCTGCATGGTGGCATTGTCAACATATATGTGTTTTAAGGTGACATCGGGAAATTCTTTTGCAATCTGTGTTATAGTTTCCCTCCAGAGCACCATGGAAAAAAGAACATTTGCCTTATCAACAGATGTCACGAGATGGTTTCTTTTCTGGGCGGCTTTGAAGGCCATTCTGGCAATTCGTTCAATTTCAAACCGGGTATATACCATTGTATCAAAAGCTTTTTCATCAAGGCCTTCTCCTTGTCTTCCCTTTGGTTCACCAAAATAGATACCGCTGGTTAATTCACGTACACAGAGAATATCAAACCCTTCTTTAACAATTTCGGGTTTTAACGGAGATGCAGATGCCAGGCAAGGGAAGACCTTTGCAGGTCTCAGATTGCAATATAGATCAAAATGTTTTCTTAAGGGCAATAGAGCCCCTCTTTCTGGCTGCTCTTCCGGCAAAAGGTGTTCCCATTTGGGACCGCCGACGGAGCCAAATAAAATAGCATCGCTTTGTTCACAAAGGGATAGCGTGGAATCTGGTAAAGCTTTATCATGATTATCAATGGCAACACCACCAATGTCTGCAAATTCAAATTCAAGGCTAAATCCATAAAGAGTGGAAGCTTTTTTAAGAATTTTCACAGCCTGTTCCATCACCTCGGGTCCGATTCCATCACCTGGAAGCACAGCAATCTTGTTCAATTTTGTCGATCTCCTGATTTTTAGTTAGT
>CAYWGN010000157.1:0-12499 GCA_964457495.1 uncultured Desulfobacula sp. | reverse complement strand
ATTATTGACTATTTTAATAAAAATGTCTACCCTTTCTAAAAAATTTATTTATTTACAATTTATTAATTTTTAAAACTCTTTCCAATTCAAGCGGAATGTCCGTTATCTCGAAATCCTTTCTTGTGAAACCAGTTCTTGCACCGCTTTGAATCCGGTAAATAGATATATTCATACGAATGCACCATCTCATGAATCAATGTCTGTAAAACCTCGTTGAGCGGTCTGTGAATATATAACCTATTTATGTTGATCTGGTTCCTTATAGAAAAGTCTCTGAACCCGATTCGATAATAACCAAGATTGTTGACTCTGGATTTTTCAAATGTGAGCGCCGGCATCGGAACAGGTTCTTCTTTGAAAAGTGCAATGTTGAAAAAATCAACCCACCAATTCAATTCCAGGGCCAGTCCATTTAATTCCCAGTCTGTGGCGGAGAGCTCGTTTTCCATGATATTGAAATTAATCTTTGAATTACGATTCATGACTCCTCCTTTCGTTAACAGTGAGTCAGTAAGCTTTTTAGTCTTGATATTTCTTTCGAAAGCCAGCCTGAATCAGCCATCGAGTGATAGCCTTTACCGATAATGATGTGATCATGCAGGCTTAAGCTCATAGCGATTAGGATTAATGCAATGCGTGTTGTTGTTGCTTTATCTTCAGATGAAGGTGTCGTGTCACCGGAAGGATGATTGTGAGCTAAGATAATGGATGCTGATTTAAGTGTGATAGCTCGCTTTAGGATCTCTCGTGGATATACCTGAGTTCCAGTGATGGTTCCTGAAAAAAGCTTTTCAATTGCGATGATATGATTCTTTGCATCCAGGAATACGCCATATAAAACCTCAACATCATCATGCTCAAGGATCAGTGGCTTGAGGACATTACAGACTTCTGCAGGATTCGATACGGCCTGGCCTTTTGATGACTCTTTAACCATTGCAGCGAATTTGCCTGATTTCAGATCTTGCCAAAATGTATCAGTTTGATATTTTTTCATGGTTTGAATTCTCCTTTTAAAATGAAAAAGCCCCCAGGATGAATCCCGAAGGGCTTGATGCTTCTATTAAATTGTAGGTTTGTGAATCTATTCTATGACATTGTCACCTGACAGTTTTTAAAACTCAGTTCCCATGGATCAAGTTTACTGTTTGATGAAAATCCGTTGTTTAACCAGATCCCACCTTTGAAAACTTTTGGGTGATGTTTGCTGTCGAAATCAATGAATTGACCGCAGATGAATTTCCAGAGGCTGCTTCCAGCTTCAGGAGGTTCATCGACCTTTTTAATGGAGTCCCAATCAGGGAAAACAAGCTTGTAGATATCAATGATGACATCTGCCTGATGAGCATGCTTTTCAAAAATTGTTCTGATATGATCCATCAAAACAATTTCATCCGTGAGCCCTAATTGGGTCCAATGTTCCTGGTACCTACTTTCAAGCTGCTTCTTTGTCATGGCAATCACCTCCTTGCAGTATGAGATTCAACACTTTTTCAGTCTCACCAAGAACACGAAGACACGCATTGTATGGATTAAGATCCAGTTTTTTTGCATAACCTTCAATGTACTGGTGTGTATTGCCGAGGGTTTCCTTGGTTCTTTTTCCAACCAAGTGACAAAGCGCCTGAGCTGAGAGTTCAGCTACAATTTCCTGGATAGGATCTTGCCCTGGCGAGAGTCCACCGATAACCTTGTCATGGCCTGCATGTGCAAGCTCATGAAAGAATGTTTTTTCTTCAGGTGTTGCAAGTGCAATCTCTTCTCTGGCAGGGGAGTAATATCCACGATACCTATAATTACCAGGTATTGCTTTGACGGAGATTCCCCAAGCATTTGCAACATCTATAAGTGGCAGATTTGGAAGTTCAATCATTTGGTATTCAAGAGCTTCACCATCAGTATCTTCCACCATGAAAACAGGGGTTGCTTTGAAATACTGCAAAGCCTCTTTATCTTTCCCGCTCTTTTCACCTTTGACCTTTTTAAAACAAGGAACGATTATATGAATTGCTTTTGAGCCTTTTTTGACATAACGATCAGCCTCCTTCCACTGACGGAAACCGCGAGCATCCCCAGTTCCTGATAGAAACATGATAGTTCTGTTCATAAATGACCATTTGCTGCTTGGTAGGTTTGGTATTGGAAAACTTGCCATTGCAACAGCTTTCGGAATTTCTCCAGTCTTAAATTTCTCAACAATTGTGTTTAGTACAGTTCTTACTTTTTCATTCATTTGCGGACCTCCTATGAGGGTTAGAAACAAAAAAGCCCTCCTGATATCCAAGAGGGCTTTTGAAATTAAATGCAGGTAATTTCACAAATCGTTAAATGGTGTAATTAATCCATGATAATCTTTCTTCTGGGTCGGTTGAATGCATCGGCTATTGATGTTTCGATGTTTGCCATTCCGGACCTGATGTTTTCTTTCAGATTGGTGTTTATGCGGATCTGATCAACGCTTGAATCGTTCAAAACTTCTTGAGCACGGTTTACAAGACTTGTAAGCTCATGATCCTCAAAAATGTTTCGGTTTTTGAAGGTTTGAAAATATTCATAGAAACTATCAACCGTAGTATTTTTGAAGATTTTGGGTTTACTCTTTCCGGTTTGCGTGAACCGATCAGTGATTCGTTCAACCATCTGAGCAAATTCTTCTCTGAGAGCATCTATTGCCATAGACCTTGCTTCTTCCATTGTTTGGATAAATTTCTCTTTTTCCCTGGCATAAACTTCAGGTGCCAAAAGCCTGGTATCACCGTTGGGAACATCAAGGATGATAAATCGCCAGTTAAAATTGAACTTAGACGCAATATCAACAGGATAATCAATCTCGTTGAATAGTTCGCCAAGATAGGTTTTGGCAGTTTCGCGCAGCCAACTGTAGTCGAGAGTAAAATTTAAAACAGCTGCATTGAATTTGATTTTAAACTCGTTTAGTTTATCATCCACAGTATTGATCAAATCTTTGGGAACGAACACCATCCCGTTGATTGGAAAGGGCAAACTTATTGTTGTAAGCCAGCTTCTGGCAGAATTATTAATCTTGCAGATGGGTTTAAGGCTACTCGGATCAACCAATTTTTTGGTTGCAGTCACCCAATCCTTTTCTGCCTGCTCAACCATATTTGAAAGTTTAGATTTATTTATTTTTTTAACACCACCCCATTTAGAAACTGACATTTGAACGAGACATCCTTTCTGAAAAATATTTTCTGTCATGACATACTCCTTTTAAAATAGGAAAAGCCCCAGGATCATAGAAAGACCCCGAGGCTTCTCGGTTAAAATTTGTTTTGGATTTATTTTTGTGTATAAAAGATTTAGAACTTATCCACAGATCGGAAGATACTTTCTAACCGGCACTTTGTTTTCATGATAATATGCGGGTGTGAGCTGCTTTTGAATTTCTTTGCCAAGTAAATCTTTGATAAACTGACTTTCAGCAATACAGGATTTACCTTTAAACCCACGAGTTTCAATTTTCACTTCACCATCATTAGAAATGTCTACAATGATCTCTTTCATAACCATAACTCCTTTCTAATATTCTAAAATTCACATACGGACATGAAGCCGGATACCGTTGTCGGTTTGTTTTTCAATAATCCTGTAACCTTTTTTGAGTGCTTCAGACCGGGTTCGTTCAACTGCATACCTCTGTTTGAGAAGCCCTCCATTTTTACCAATGGCAGCTTCAATCCGCCGGTCAAAAAAATCGGTCTGCAGTTCATATTTGTCTTCTTTTAATACAAGACCTATTTCATAACTGGCCCCGGGAACTACAATGGCATGCTGGCAGTCACCATCACCATTGAACCACTTGAAGGTTTTTTTCCCCTGCACCAGGTTTAACCCAATGTGCCGGCAGGCCTTGGATAGTGATTCAAGGTCTGTAACTTCCAGTTCAATTTTTGCAATATGACTCATGATATCCTCCTTACAGTTCGTTGAATTTTGTTTTCATGCACAGCATTCGCACGCCTGGCTCTTGATTTTGCCCATTCGCGAAGAGATTGAATATCTTCTTTCATAGTCTTTGATAACGGCACGATGTTTTGAATTGCAGTTTCAAGACCATCAAAGAGGCTGTCTTTTGCCAATTGTTCAATCTCTGCCCCGCTCCATCCTTTCAATGCATGAACCTGATCTTCTGAAATAGAAGAATCATAGCGATCATTCATGATCTGGATAATATCCAGACGTTCATCAGTCGTTGGAATATCTACAAAGAACATGGCATCAAACCTTCCCGCCCTCATAAATTCAGGGGGCAGGCTTGAGATATCATTGGCAGTTGCCATGACAAGAATTGGAGAGGTTGTTTCCTGCAACCAGGTTAAAAAAAATCCAAACATACCTGCAGTTGTACCGCCATCAGACTGTCCGGAAGACTTGATTCCGGAAAATGTTTTCTCTATTTCATCCATCCACACAACAGCTTTACCAAACGCATCAATGGTCGCTGTGGCTTGTCTCATTTTCTTTTCAGATTCACCAACCAAAGAACCTTTAAGGGCAGATATATCCAAGCGTATTAATGGCCAGTTTAAAATTGATGCCGCTGCTTTGCAGGCAAGAGATTTCCCAGTCCCGGGTATTCCCACAAGTAGCAGCGCCTTTGGTTTTGGTAGATGTTCATTGCCAGGAACAAATGCTTTGATGCGGTTGCTTAGATACTTTTTAAAAGGCTCTAACCCTCCAACCTGATCCATGGGAACCGGTGGAAAAAATTCCATTAATCCAGTACGCCGGATCATCATTTTTTTTTGCTCTGTGATAATCTCTGGATCAAAACTTTTGGTTTCCACCAGGCTTAAGGCAAAAGCTGTCTCTGCTTCAAATTCAGTAAGACCTTTAGCAGCATCAACTGCTGAAGGGTTCACTTCGACCTCAACTGCCTCACCCAGCTCTTGCATGATAGCAGTCAAATTTTTTGTGGAGGGGAGGGCAAAGTCCAGGAGGGTAAAATATTTTTCAATCTCCAAAGGCAATGTTAAGTGCGGCCCAGCCATAATAAGACATGACCCCTGGCCTTTATAGATATGAATATTGTTTGAAATGGCCTGAATAATTTCTACCGATCCGAGGAAATGATGATAGTTTTGAACTATCAGTATTGATTCCTGCCTGTCCGAAAGCCAGTTCAATGCTCCAAGTGGGTCAATAATATCCTCTACCGTGCGGTTTGTTTCTGGTGATATGATTCCTCTCAGGCAGTCCCATGCAAAGGATTCATATCCGTCAGCATGAATTGATTTAATTGCTCGGTCAGTTTCTGTAGTACTCACGTAAATTGCCGGGTACCCAGCTTTCATGTAATTTGTAATGTCCATTGAATATCTCCTTGTTGTAAGATTTTTTAGTACCCGCATAATGTGCAGGTGATTTCAGGGTTTGCGCCGTTTCTGATGGTAATATCATTTCCCAGATAGTGCCCAAAAGTCACATGACAGCCGCAATCCAGTTTGAATTTTTTACCTTTAAGCAGCTGGATGATTTTTCGCAGTTCTTCTGTATCTTGATATAATTGTCGTTGCTTTTTGGTCATTTGAACTCCTTTCATAAATAAAAAAGCTCTCAAGGGTTTACCCAAGAGAGCTTTAAGCTAATTAATTTTTATAAAGGTCCGATTACTATCCAATACAGATTTGCTTGTTTCCTCCTTCTAATTTTGATTTATATTTAATTTCTACGGCTTTCTTACAATGTTTGCAGATTCCATGGCTTGTGATAATCCCTCTTTTTGATAAACTCTGGAAGTGCTTTGTAACAGAGCATTTTTTCTCATGCATAAAAACACCACACCAGGCACATTCAGTTCTAAAAATCATGTTATTCTCTTTTTGAATAGGAATGTCATATGCATTTACGATAGGTTTAGTCAGCTGAAAAGGCGCAAATATAGCGTTGTCAGGAAGTAGTTCTCTAAATTCTATTGGAATTTCCCCCTGGCACCAAAGACTATTTGTTTCGATTTTCCTGCCGTTGTGAAATATAATGTTAAATGTTTTACCGCCAAATCCCCTGAAAGGTGCAGTAGTGTTATTGATACGATAGTGGATGCTGTTGACAATTACTTGCCCTGGTTTTCCAACCTTTTTTAACCAAAAGCTGCAATCAAAGCAGTTTTCACCAAAATAAGCATCCTTTGCCAATTCTCTCTTGAACTCTTTGTCACACCAAACGCATTGTTTTTGTTCAAATTTCATTTAAATCCTCCTTTAGAAATAAAAGAAGCCAAGTAAAAGCCCTAAAAAATTGGCTTGCCGCTGGTTTCTTTAGTTGATTTGTACGATTTTTGGCGGGTGTATTATTGCGGGCAGAATGCTAAGAATAGATAACTTTACAACCTTCAAGGCTTATTTCCCAAGGGTCAAGATGATCACTTGATGCAAAACCATGATTAATCCAGGATCCGCCATTAAAGCATTCTGGGTGATGTACTCTGTCAAATTCAACGAACAGATTGAATAAATATTCGTTTAAGGCTTTTCCGACTGCTGGAAAACCCTCGATCCTTTGGATTTTTTCCCAGTCTGAAAATAGCATTTTGTAAAGTTTAACTATCACTGAACTCTGATGCTCTGATCCTTCAAATATTTCTTGCAAGTGAACTTGAAGATTCCGGATACTTTTAATCCCCTGATTTGCCAGGTGGTTCTGGGAATCATTTTTAAATATTGCAACGATGTTAGTCATTTTTTCACGCTCCTTTCATTTACTTATTGCTCAAAAACAAAAAAAACATTTTGGAAAATTCCAAAAAGTCTTTTGGTGATATTGAACTTCATTAATTTGTTTAAATAAACAGTTTGGTTACGGCATACCTCTGATTAAATATATTTGTTGGATGATATAAATTCATCATATTTTTGTTGGGCTTTTGCTAACCATCCTTGCTCAGCAAAACTGTAATATTTTTCCCCAATTATTAGGTGATCATGTAGGACAACATCAATGTTTGAGAGGGCTATGCCAATTTTTGCTGTAATCAGGAAATCTTCAGATGATGGTGTTATAGAGCCTGAAGGGTGGTTGTGTGTCAAGATTACTGCTCCTGCCTTTAATTTCAACACTCTTTTAACAATTTCTCTGGGATATACTGCGGAACTTCTAATTGAACCTGAAAACATTTTTTCAATAGCAATAATTTTGTTCTTCACATCAAGGAAAATACAGTACATCTTTTCTACATCATCATGTTTTGCAAAAATAGGTTTCATAATGTTGCAGACTTCCATCCCATTTGCCAGCACATTACCTTTAGATGATTCTTTCACCATTGAAGCAAAACGCCCTGATTTCAAATTTTCCCAAAAGATGGCTGTTACATTTTTTTGATCTGAGTTATTCCCATATTCATTCATATATAATCTCCTAAAATATAAAAAGCCCTCCTGGGAAACCCCAAGAAAGCCTCTGTAAATTAAAAACAAATTGTAAAAAATTTAGTTGATATGTTCTCTCAATCGTTTAATGATGTTAAAAGTGGCCAAATCGTCTTTCCCAAGGACTTCTTTCACCTGGTGGGCTTCAAGAAACATGGCACCAACTTTGTATTTTCCCTCAAACACTTCAAGCCCAATGTACCCCAGATTTGAATTACTGGATAAAACATAAGTTTCAAAACCATCTCGGTAGACATTCAAAACATCGCTATTCGTATTGATGTTCATGTAATTTTTTGTGCCAGTTTTGGGCTTTACAAATCAGGTCAATCTCTTTTGCTGGTCTGATTCTCCAAAATCGTTCAACTTCACAGTCAATTTCAAAGCCTCTACCGATCCTGATGGATTTAAGATCTGCAAGTCCAAAGTAACCCCATTCAGCCATTTCCAGGTCTCCATTGAGGCAGACAAAACCAAAAAATTTATCTTGACCATCAAACTCACTCACAAACCAGTCAGTATCCCCAATGAAAAAGTGAAGATGAATCATCTTCTCCTTTAACGAAATTTCTTCGGTATCATAAAGCCTGGGTATCTTGTCTAATCTCTCTTTGCTTGGTATATTCCACATTGTTTTTTCCTCCTTGGATGATTCCCATCTGATTTATTATGGGAATCATTCTGATGATTTTTAATTGAACTTCGTGAAAAATAAAAAACCCTTCAGAATCATTTCTGAAAGGCCATTGATTAAAATTGTGTGTGCTTGGTTTAGGTGGGTTTAAATTTTCTCAAACACTTCTGGATTTTCTGAGAAATAATCGTTTTCATCCAGGAAATCTTTGGCGTTTGCAATCATTTCATTTCTGTCATAAACACATGCATCATCATTTTCCGGATCCATTGCCCGGACAAAATCAGATAAAGTATTTATGGCGGTTATTGGTTCTTTGTAAAACTTCACTTGATCAATAAGTCCACCTGAAATTGTGATCAAAATAAAGATATTGTTTCCCGGGTACTGTGTTCGGACTTTTATCCAATCAGGAAAGCTTTGGGTCAAATTACCGCAGTAATGACAAAACCTGGTTCCAAAATCATTGTAATCTTCACCCGGTTTTAAAAGGTTGATTTGATAAACTGTTTTGCATTTTTGGCAGATGCAAATTTGTTGATCTTCCATTACCTGATTCATTAATCTTTTGGCTTTGATTTTTGCCATGCTGTCTCCTTTCGGATTCTTTAGTTAATGTTGAAAAAATCTTGTTTAGTTTGTCCTTAGTTTTAACAAACCTGCTGATATCTTCTTTTTTTTTCTCCTTTCTAATTTTTTGTTGCAGAATACACATTTGCACAATTGCAAACATGACCCTGATTCTGACCTTTGGATTACATAAGGGCATAACTCCAAAGGTCTGGTTGAATCTTGCTTGAATCCTGCCAAGTTCTTTTTTGAAAAAATCTACCGGCATAAATTGTCACCTCCTTTTCATTGTTGGTTGTAAGGGTTGTAAGAAAAACTGGGTATAGCCTTGCGGCTATATGAAATTGGAAAGGCCTGTTCCCATATGGCGGGAACAGATCCTTTTTTACAGTTGGCATGTCCTTTCACTGTTGTTGTTATTGCCTGATTCTCGAAAATCTTCGAGAATTACGGGTTTTGATAGTTTGTGAGTGAACTGATTGCTCCTGACTCTATAAAGATGTTATCAGCAATCAAAAATCACTTCTTTGGTGTGAGTGTGATAGGGGGAATGATTTGATCCCGGGTGAGCTTTTGAAATTCTTTGGCAAGCATTATCTTTATGAATGAGTATTTCTCAGCATATCCATCCATTATTTTTCTTATTTTAATCTCAGCCTGTTTATTTGTCGCAAGCATAAAACAGCTTGAAACATTTGAATTTTCAAGTTTTAAGAGGTTTGCCTTGATATCTGATTTGCCAGTCTCAATTTCTATTGCAAAACCTGCTTTGATATCAGTAATATCAATGTTATCAACCTCGCAGACAGGCTCCATCATTTGTTTTCTTAAGAATTGGACAGTTTGAGCAATCCAGTAATCATGCTCAAGCCCGCCTCTTGTTTGTTTTTTTGGAATTTGAATTGATAAATTCTCAGCTATTGTTTTACCGTATTCTGTTATTTCAAATAGTTTTTTTAAATCGACTGTAACAGCTTTGATTAAAGATTTATCTGCAAGAGCACAATGTACCTTGGACATGATCGATGAATGAATACCGAGCCGTTTGGTTCGTTCATCAACGCCATCAAGAGGTCGCTCAATGATATTAGCAAATAACAGTTTCTCCATAGGGGGAAGTATTTCATTGTCCTGTGGAGGCCGTGGTTCGCTTGAATCAGGAGATAACAACTGATCCAGTTCGTGATACTTTGGGAAGCTTGCCATTTTGGATATGAGTTCCTGATCACAGATATTTCCGGTTGATTTGATAAAAGGAACCCGTATCAGGAAAGGGTCAGCGTGACTTTGTTTAGTGTTGATGATTGCCTGGCCGGTTTTTAGCATTCCAAAATATCTTGAATTAAAAGGATTGAAATTCATGGCCTTGGATATGGCACTGATATCCTGACTTGTTGCAAGTGTGAATGATACTTTTACATTCATATTGGCAAAAATTGCGTTTGGGATTTCGCTTGGAGTTTGATCGATTCCCACGAGTCCGATACCGTATTTTCGACATTGCCGGAATAATAAACTGATAAGATTATCCTCCCGGCTTTTCATTGTGATATTATGAAACTCTTCAAATATGATGCATTGATTTAATTGTTCAGCCTCAATCCCATGATACTGCATCCATAAAAATAACCAGTTGATAATGCAATGGATGATAAATTTTCTATCCCTTGGGGATTGGATGTTACCAAATTCCAAGACTATATTTTGCTGGAATAATTTTTCAAGCGGATAATGATAATTGCTGCCAAGGATTGAATCAGATGCACCAAATGACAAAAAAGTGATTATCCTTTGAACGGTCTCTTTCCAAAGGCCGGATCTGCCGGATAGTCTCCCCCGGCCTTTCATATCTTTTTGGATTTCCCGCAGAACAATTTCTTTGAGGTTGTTGAAATTTGGTTTATCATGTTCTTCATATGTCATCTTAAGGTAATTAAGAAACATGGTGTCACTGCCGGCGCCGGACAGATAATCTTCACCAAATAATGAAATTAGACTTTTGACATATTCCTCTTTTGTGATGCCAGGCGGAACATCAAGGATATTTAAATGCAAAGGGTTGACATCAGCTCCGACGGTTAACACTTGTACATCGTTGAATTCTTCGGATAGGTTTCGGTATGATTTTTCCCAGTCAAAAATTATGAATGGAATCCCTTTTTTGTGAAGTTTACGGATAAGATTAAGAGCAAATGTGGTCTTACCGCTTCCGGTTGAACCGAAGATCCCGAGATGTCTATTGATTGATTTTAGTTTAAGTGAAAAAGGGTCTCGAAGTGATCCCATGTATTCTGTTGTACCAATTTCAATATCACCTTTGCATTTTTCGGCTGGCGGGGGAGGCAATATGATTTGATCATCAACCTTTGTTTTTACATGCCTGGAAATTAATAGATCAATATGACTTTCAATCTCATTTTTTTCCCGGTAATCATCAGAATAAAAATACATCTGCCGAAGTTTATGTACCTTTTTGGTGCCAAGCACTGGCTGCAGGGTCATTAACTTCTCATCGATTTTATCCATTTTGATTTAGGTTTTTGCTGGTTTGAAATTTTTACCACACCAGCCGCAGGTGCAAGGATAATTATTGATATCCTTTGATTGGATTTTGTGGCGGATGTTTGCGATTTGTTCTCTGAGATATCTTTTGTAATCATCATTGATCTGGACCGCCATCTTGCCGCTTCGAAAGTTTAAGAAATGAACGATGAGATCTGGTTTTGTTTTGAAAACTTCCTCATAAAGTAGAGAACAAATCCCCATTTGTCTTTTAGTCTCTTCAGTTATTTCTTTTGATTTTGATGTCTTAAAATCAGTTATAATAGGCGGGCTTCTGGCTCGATCGATTTTATCAAGGCGTGCAAGGAGTTTAAATTTGTGTGAAAAAAGTGTCTTTTCAACTATGGGGTCTGGTGTATCAAATCCATGTGAACAGATGAACTCTCCAAGGAAATTGATCATCATTTTTTCACTTTGCTGATAAAAAAAATCCAACTCATCAACTTGCAATTTAAGTTCAATCAGATCTGATCCTCGGATTTCCCATTCATCTCGGAATAGATCTAATACGATCTGACGTAGGTCACTATAATCCATATTTCTGCATCTGTTGATCTTATGCTTGTAGAATTTTTCGATTGCTGAATGGACAGCAATTCCACGGATCAAATGGATGGATGGTTTTTGTTTACGCTTTTCAATTTTACTTAAATAAAATTTCCTCGGGCATCTAAGATATGCGTTTATTGATGTTGGACTTAGCCATTGTTTCTTACTTTTGTTCTTTTCAATAGATGGTTTTAAACTGATATGAATCACCTGGTTGTTTGTTGGAACCGTCCGGTTCCATAACACCACTCTCAACCATTAATTCTAAAGTATCATCTTTTAACATGTTTGCTTTTTGATTTTGAAGTTTGAATTCAAGCAGGCTTTCACGCAGATCCTTTGTGGGAAATGCAACATCTTTGGACGCATCTTTTAATTCTCTTCGGATCTGATCATGGAGCGAAAGCTCCATTTTGTTTAAATCAGACCAAGTTCTATCCTGCATGTAATTGTCTGGGAAAGGCCGCTCAAGCCGCCAGTTATGAACCCTGTTAAGGTCCTTATATAATCGGTTTAAATTGTCATATTTGATATTGTCACGAGCATTGATTTCATCAAGAATAAGGATTGTTTTACTTTCGGTCAGTTCAAGCTTCTGCGCGAAAAGATCATCAGAATCTTGCTGGTTTTGGGGCATCTTTATTGCTTGTGTGAACATCTCTGCCATTGCCTCAGCAGTTTTATATGGTGTCATTTGCCGCAGACTATATGCCCTTGTATACTGCATGAATGGAACTACTTTTATTTTGGCACCTTCAAAATTTGCCATGTAACTCTTGTATTGGTAGGCTTCTTT
>CAYWGN010000156.1:0-12501 GCA_964457495.1 uncultured Desulfobacula sp. | reverse complement strand
TTTATTATTATCATTACCAACTTACACAAACAGACAAGATAAATCTAAAAAAAGGGAAAAAATAGGGAAATAGGGTTATAAATGATAAACAAACGAACCAATGAACATTTTAAGGGTTGTATCATCGGCGGTGCCATTGGAGACGCTTTAGGAGCACCGATTGAATTTATGTCGATTGATCAGATTAGATCCGAGTTTGGAGAAATGGGTTGTACCTGAAAAATAATTTTATATGACTCCTGCAATAAACTGCTTAAAAAAAGCAAAAATACAATATCAGATTCATCAATACGATCATGATCCTGCATCCAAGGCTTATGGTGAAGAGGCGGCCGAAAAATTAAATATTCCGTTTGATCAAATCTTTAAAACTTTGGTTGTATCGACTAACGACAAAGATTTATCAGTAGCTGTAGTACCTGTATCCAAGCAGTTAGACTTAAAATTATTTGCAAAAGCTATTGGATCAAAAAAAGTCAAAATGGCTGATAAAAATGATGTTGAACGGACAACTGGATATGTTTTAGGAGGCGTTAGCCCAATTGGGCAAAAGAAAAAATTAAGCACTATTATCGATAGTTCTGCTTCGAGATTTGATACTGTTTATGTAAGCGCAGGGCATAGAGGCCTTCAAATAGAGCTTTCTCCAAAGGATTTGAGTTTACAAACAAAGGCAACATATTATGAAATCAGTAAATAGACAATTCAATGAAAGAGAATTATGAATTTTCAAACAACACCGACAGGATATGAAAAGACAATACTTTCAGATCTTCAGGGTGCTTGGAGAGTTTTTCAATCTCACTCACACACATTCATGGCTCAATTATTCTATATGGGAGAGAACAGAATAAAATTTCAAATCTGAAATATTTTTATTCTTTACAAATTCATATTGAATTTATTATTTTTCTTAAAAAAGGTGTTTTAAGCTGTATAGCACTTTCCGGACATATTTCCTGACAGCAAAAGCATTTGATACAATTATCGTAGTTGTATATGGGCACGATTGATTTATCATCGTCTTTAAAAAAAACAGCCTTGGGATTTGCCGGACACATACTGACACAGACCCCGCACCGAACACATTTTTCTGCCTCAATATAAGGTTTTGATACTAAACGATTATTCATAAAATCTGAAAAAAAACCAGGTTTAAAAGGTTTCATAGGTTTTCGATTAATTTTAAAATCTTCAGTAAAAAAACTTTCAAAATCATCACCAAGCAGTTCTATATCCTCTTTAAGAAATGATCCCATGCCAGCCTGCATACCATATTTTATTGTTGGGACATATTCTGGATTTAGGTTTATTAACCGGCAAACCGTTGAATCCAAAGCAACTGGATCAGAAGAAAAAAGAAGTATATTCATTTTTTTTGGAGTTCCACCTCTTGGCCCGTTACCTTCCATGCCATAGATGCCATCCATAATATAAAGCCTTGGCCCGATAAATTTATTCAAATCAACAAGCATTTTTGCAAAATCATCAGCACCTGGTAGTTTTAAATGGAATTCCCCTTTAAGGACCCCGGGAACACAGCCAAACTGATTTTTAATTGCACCTGTGAATTTCTCCAGACCATGGGTCTTTAATTTCGGAAGACTGATGACAGCGTCATTATCAAATATGGCTTTTGCTATTGTAAATTTTCTGGTTTGAATACCTTTATCAAAAAACACATCAATACCCGTCTTAAAATCTGCAAATTTAATGTTAAATTCATCTGCAACTTGAGTTAACCCAGCTTTTTTTGCAGCCTTCAAAGGATTGCCGATTGCGGGTGAATCCCCATAGGTAACATTTACTCCGGCATTTATTAATATTTCAATAATGGCTTTGAAAACAGCCGGATGTGTTGTAACACACTTTTCCGGGGCCTCACCAACAAGGATATTGGGCTTTAATAAAATATTTTCGCCTTTTTGAACAAATAGGGAAATACCGCCTAAAAGTGAAACACCTCTTTCAATAGATTTTTTTACTGTATCGTATTCATATGATTCACATCTTATAAGAACGACTTTTGACATAAAACACCTCATATTTCTTCTACATTTTTTATTATATAACTTTCTGAAATGTGAATGAAGATAATTATTTATATCAGGTTATGCGCAGATAGGAAAATACTTATTTTCAATAAAATAGTGCTTGACATTAAATAATTGTATACCGTATACAATCAGGAATGATCTAATATACAATGCAAATAAAATTCATTAGTTCATGGCCTTATTAACGGCTATACAACTTAAACCCAGGGATATATGTCATGACCGCAAAAACACACGGCAAAGAACTTGAAAGGTTGAAAAGCCTACAACAAAGGGCATTTATGGGAGGCGGCGAAAAAGCAAGAGATCGCCAGCGTTCAAAAGGGAAACTGAGTCCAAGGGAAAGGCTTGATCTATTATTTGACCAGGGCAGTTTTGTGGAGTTAAATGATCTTGCCGAAAGCCAGTGCATGGATTTTGGTATGGAAAAAAGAAAAGTGCCTGGAGATGGCGTGGTAATTGGTTATGGCTCCATTGACGGGAGGACCGCCTTTGCCTATGCCCAGGATGCAACGGTTCTGGGCGGATCAGTCGGGACCATCCATGGCCAGAAGATCTGCAGAATCATGGATGAGGCCATCAAAGTCAAAGCTCCCTTGATCTGTCTTAATGATTCAGGCGGAGGAAGGCTTCATGAAGGTTTTTTTGCTTCCAAGGGAGTGGCCGGCATGTTCTTCAGGAATACTGCTGCATCCGGGGTGATACCGCAAATATCCTGCATCATGGGCCCCTGTGCCGGCGTGTCTGTGTATTCACCGGCATTGACGGATTTTATCATCATGGTGGAAAAACAGAGCCAGATGGTCATCACCGGTCCCAAAGTCATCTATGATGTAACTGGTGAAACCGTGAACCTGGAGGAACTTGGCGGTGCCCGCGTTCACAGTCGGGTCACGGGACAGGCTCATTTTGTCACAAAAACAGATCAGGAAAGCATTGAGTTGATCCGATACATCTTAAGCTTTTTGCCATCCAATCATGACGAATCCCCGCCTTCACGCCCCTGCGACGATGATCCTGAAAGGAAAAATGACACTCTGACTGAGATAGTACCGGCAGAGTTTAAAAGAGCCTATGATATGCATAGGGTTATTGTTGAGGTGGTGGATAAAAATGAATTCCTGGAAATCCTTCCCGAGTTTGCTCCCAGCATTATTACGGGCCTTGCACGCCTGGACGGAGATACAGTGGGAATCGTTGCCAACCAGCCGTCCTTTATGGCCGGATGTCTGGATTATAATTCCTCAGACAAGGCAGCCCGCTTTATCAGATTTTGTGACTGTTTTAATATCCCTTTAGTGAATTTAGTGGATGTGCCTGGATATTTCCCCGGGGTTGACCAGGAACATGCCGGAATCATTCGTCATGGTGCTAAAATGCTGTATGCCTATTCTGAAGCAACAGTTCCCAAGATTACACTGGCATTGAGAAAAGAATATGGCGGGGCTGTCATGGCCATGTGCTGTGCTGGAATGGGTGTAGATCTGATGCTTGCCTGGCCTGTGTCCCAGCTTGTTGTGCTGGATACTGCAGCTGCCATCAATATCATTTACCGAAAAGAAATCTTGGAAGCAGATGATCCTGAAAGTTTTAAAGCACAGAAAATCAAAGAATATGATTACAAGTATTCAAATCCGTTTCACGCAGCCTCCAATATGCTGGTAGACAGCATTATAGAACCTTGTGAGACCAGGACGCAGATCATAAAAGGGCTTAAAATGCTGAAAAACAAAAAACGGCCAGAACCTTTCAGGAGACATGGAAACATCCCGCTATAATGGTGAATGGTGATTTGTGAATGATGATTTGAAAATGCTATTGGGAAATATACATAAGGAGACAGGCACATGGATTTTTTACTGACAAAGGAACAGAAGTATATTCAAAAAGCAGCAAAAGAATTTGCCCGGGGGGAAATGGCACCCATGGGCCGTGAATTTGATTTGAATGAAACCTATCCTGCCGATATTGTGAAAAAAGCAAGGGGTCTGGATCTTATCGGACTTTTTATTCCTGAAAAATTCGGCGGCCCGGGTTTAGGCTATCTTGAGCAGGCCATGGTCATGGAAGAATTCTGGAAAATTGATCCCGGTATTGGTCAGCAGCTTTGCTCTTTAACATTTGGTGCAGAAGAATTCCTGCTTTTCGGTACAGATAAACAGGGTAAAAAATTTTTAGAGCCCATTTTCACCGGAGATGCGGTAATGGGATTTGCCATAACAGAACCAGATGCGGGTTCTGATACGCTGGCAGCCGCAACCACTGCAGTGAAAGAAGGCAATGAATGGGTCCTTAACGGATCAAAAGTCATGATCGGAAACGGAACCCGTGGAACCTTTATGTTGATTTTTGCCTTGACTGATCCTGATGCTGCATCCCGATCCAAACGCCACAGCATCATTATTGTTGAGACAGACAGACAAGGGTACAAGGCCGAACCCATGCACGGCAAAATGGGGCTGCGCTGTTCAGACACTGCTGCCATCTATCTTACCAATGTCCGCGTGCCCGAAGAAAATCTTATTGGAACCCGGGGGAATGGATTTCATCAGCTCATGGCCTTTTTTGACAGAAGCCGGGCTTATGTCAGCGCCCATGGTGTGGGACTTGCCCAGGGAGCTCTGGATATGGCTGTCAAGCATGTCCGAGACCGGAAGCAGTTTGGAAAGCCCATCGGCAGTTTCCAGGGAGTCCAGTTCAAAATCGCTGATATGGCAGTAAAAATTGAACTGGCCCGGAACATCATGTACAAAGCAGCCTGGCTGCTTGACCAGGGCATGCCCGATACAAACGTTACTGCCATGGCAAAACTGTATGCCTCGCGCATTGCTGTTGAAGTGGTTGATGAGGCGCTTCAGCTCCATGGCGGATATGGATATTTTGATGATTATGATATCGAGCGCTTCTACAGGGCTGCAAAAGTCCTTGAAATTTATGAAGGGGCAAAAGAAATCGAAAAAATGATCATCGGCCGGACCATCGTTGGCAGATAAAATCTATTGTATAACTTTCCATTAATCAAATTTTAAGGATACAACAATGAAAGAAGAGTTTTTATTAGGAAACGGCGTCATGGCCCTTGGAATTTTAGAGGCCGGATGCCAGATCATGACCTCATACCCAGGGACCCCTTCCAGCGAAATCCTTCCCGAGGTTGTCCGGTTTTCCAAAGCGTCTAACCTGAACACCAGTATTGAATGGTCTATAAATGAAAAAGTGGCCTTTGACAATGCCTTTGCAGCAGCCATATCCGGTAAAAGGGCTTGCTGCTGCATGAAAATGGTGGGCCTGAATGTGGCCGCGGACTCGTTTATGTCAGCCGCTTATATCGGCAATATCGGAGGCCTTGTGATTATCTCCTGCGATGACCCGGGACCCCATTCTTCCCAGACTGAACAAGACTCGCGACTCATGGCACGCCTGGGAAAAGTACCCGTGCTTGATCCGTCAAGCCCTGAAGAAGCAAGAGAAATGATCAAGTTTGCCTTTGATCTTTCAGAAGAATTCCAGGTACCTGTAATGGTGCGACCGGCCATCAGGGTCTGTCATGCACGCCAGAATGTCAAATACGGTACGCTTAAGAGTAATCTGACCAAAGCTGATTTTAAAAAAGAGCCAACAAGATGGGCCTCTACGCCGAAATTTCGATTTTTGCAGCACAAGGCATTAAATAAAAAACACCTGAAAATCAGTGAGAAATTCAATACCCTGACACCTTTTAACATGCACACCCTTGAAAAAGGGAAGTCTTATCCCTTTGGTGTTGTGACCGGCGGTGTCCCTTCAAGCGTGGTCCAGGATATATTTAAAGAATATCAAAGAGATGATATCCCCGTGTTAAAACTGGGTGCGCCCTATCCTTTTCCGGAAAAGCTTGGCGACATATTCATGGATGCCTGCGACAAGGTATTGGTGATTGAAGAAACCGATACGGTGATTGAATATATGTTAAGGGATAAAAAAAAGACATTGGGACGTCTGTCCGGCCATGTGCCCATGGAAGGAGAGCTGGTGCCTGAAAAAATTGAAGGTATCCTGAACAAAGCGCTGTCCGATTGCGGACTTTCTGTTTTATCAGATTATGACTGCGGACAGGAGGCCTTCTCCCTTGTGAATGATCTTGCGCTTCCCATCAGAAAACCGACGCTTTGTCCCGGATGCCCCCACAGGGCCTCTTTTTATTCCATCAGAAAAGCATTGCCAAAAGCCATTTTCCCATCTGACATCGGGTGCTACACCCTTGGCAGTAATTTAGGGGTTGTGGATACGGTTCTTGACATGGGAGCCGGGATTACCATGGCATCGGGATTCTGGAATGCTTATATCCAGGATGATGTAAAAAAACCCATTGTGGCCACCATGGGAGACTCCACTTTTTTCCATTCCGGCATTACAGGCCTGATCAATGCAGTTTACAATAATTCCAGATTTATTTTTGTGATTCTGGACAACCATATTACTGCCATGACGGGCATGCAACCGGCCATCACCCAGGGTGATCGCGTGGATGGCAGTAAAGGGAATGCCATTTCTCTGGAGACCATTGTCAAAGGGTGCGGGATAAATTACCTCAAAGTGTGTGATCCTTTTGATACAAAAAATATGATCAAAATAGTAAAGAATGCTTCCCGATATGTCAATGATCCTGATGGCGGTATTGCAGTGATTATTTCCCGTCACCCCTGTGTGATCGGGTTCAAGGATGAGGCTATTCCGGAAAAGATCCCGGTAAAAATAACCGATGATTGTAATGATTGTGGATTCTGTCGAACGCGGTTTGAGTGTCCTGCCCTGGTTCATGATGAAGAGAATGAAAGGACTGTAATCAACAAAACGCTTTGTGCCGAATGTGGTGTCTGTATACAGATCTGCCCCCAGGGTGCGATTCAAAAAGCATAAAACCTTATGGAGACAAACAATATGAAGACGATCAATTATGTACTAACCGGTCTGGGCGGACAGGGAATCCTTTTCATGACCAAAATCTTTGCCACGGCCGCTTTAAAAAAAGGATATAGTATTTTAGGAGCTGAAACCCATGGTATGGCACAAAGAGGCGGATCTGTTGTCTCGCATTTGCGGATAGGTAAGAGCCAGTCCAGCCTGATCCGGGCCGGGGCTGCTGACTTTCTTTTATCCATGGATGAGTCCGAGGCCTATCGGTATCTGCCTTATCTTAAAAAAGGTGGGAAATTATTTGCCAATGCACCGTCTGATACATTCCCGGATGATCGGGTGACTGCCTATCTAAAAAAACAAGACATCGAGACCCGGGCCATGGAAGCTGCCAAAACAGCCATGGCGTTAGGGGGGCCAAGATCCACCAACCTTGCCATGGTGGCGTTTTACGCTGCCTTTGGAGTTGGCCCTTTGAATGCCGATGATCTGAGGACCACGGTGGATAAAATGAGTCCCGGACCTTTCAAAGAAACAAATCTAAAAATTTTTGATGCCTGTTACGAAACCGGCAGAAAAATGGTGGTATAATATTACTTGATCGATTATAATTTGGAGATATATATGAAACTTTTTAAGAATCTTACGGTACTATCCCTTGAACAGGCAACCATTGCTCCCTATCTCACATACAGACTGGCCCAGGACGGGATGAACATCGTAAGGCTGGAGCATCCGGTATATGGAGATCCCAACCGGTTCATCGGTGAAAACGTCCTTGATGAAAAAAGAATGAACGCCTATTTTCTGTGCATTAACTCAGGGAAAAAAGCATTGTCATTAAATATGGCTGATCCCCAGGGACAGGAGATATTTAAAAGACTGATTAAAGAGCTTGATGTTGATATTTTTATAACAAATCAGTTACCAAAAAATTATGAAAAACTTGGCATGGCATATGAAATAATAAAAGAGGTCAAACCGGATATCATCTGGCTGGGTCTTACCGGATTCGGTCCGGACTCCAATGAGGGTGCCTATGACCCCATCCTGCAGGCAAGATCGGGCTTGATGGAACTCACAGGAGAAGCGGACGGTGATCCCCAGGTTTTAGGCATTCCTCTGCCGGACATGGGAACAAGCGAACATGGTTACGGACTTTTAATGAAAGCTCTTTTTAAACGGGCAGCTACAGGCGAAGGCACCCGGATTGACCTGTCCATGTTTGAATCCTCCGTATCCTGGATGACGGTTCCCATTGCCCTTTCAAAGAGCTTTGGTGCCAACATTTCAAGACGCGGGAACACCCATGAATTTTTCAGCCCCGTATCGGTTTATAAAACCAGCAACGGGTTTGTCTATCTTGCCGTGGGCAATGACCGGCAATGGGAATCTGTGGTGTCCCAGGACATGTTCAAATCCCTGGCAAGAGAAGAATACAAAAAAAACCAGGGTCGGATTGCTGATGTGACAAATCTGAACAAGGCGATTAACGATATTATGGAACAGCACACCTCGGAAGAACTCATTGAGCTGTTTAACTCAATTACAGTGCCCATTTCAAAGATCAAAACAGTGAATGAAGTGGTGGATGATCCTCTGGTTGCCAGACGTATTCTCACTTCAACAGATCCGAAAACCGGCACCAAATTGACCCTTGCGCCACCGCCAAACATGACTCCCTTTCTGGAAGAAAATGACCGGAAACTCTCCTTTCCACCAAGATTCGGCGAACAAAACCAGGAGATCTATGGGGGTGTTTTGGGGTATGACGAGGCATCTCTTGCACAATTCAAGGAAAAAGGAATTATTTAGTTTTCGGTCAAGAATTATTTAAAGGAAAATTTTATCCAAATGAAATTGGACAATAATTTTAAAGAAAGAAAATCCTTAGGCCAGAACGTATTTGAGTATTTAAAGGATGCCATTATTGATCAGACCATTGAGCCGGGTTCCCGGCTTGTGGAAAGCAAGATTGCCGACATGCTGGGTATCAGCAGGACACCTTTGCGCGAGGCCTTGCACAAGCTGGAAAGAGAAGACTGGATTGAAAAAAATCCTTCCGGCGGATTCCAGGTGGTGACGCTCACAAAGGATGACATTGAGCAGACCTTTGGTATCAGAAGCGTTCTTGAAGCCTATGCAGCACGGCTGGCTGCTGAAAATTATCAGGACAAAAATCTGGCTCCCCTGGAAAAAAAGATGAAGGAATTTAAGATTTGCCTTGAACAAAAAGAAGACTATGACAAACTTCAAAAAATTAATACCGACTTCCATGATCTTCTCTACAGCTTAAGCAAAAGCCCGAAACTGATCAAAATGATCAACCAGCTTCGGGCCCAGATCTCTATGTTCAGACGAATTATCCTGAAACAGGAGGAATATGCCTACAAAAGCAATGAGGACCATATCAAAATGCTGGATGCCATTAAAAATCGGGATGGAGATACGGCTGAACATCTCGTAAGAGAGCACATCATCAAAGGGAAAAATGCTGTTCTAAGCCAGTTAAATAAAGAGGAAAAAGAAAAAAAAAGTGCCTGAGATCAATGACATACTAGTGGGGAACCAAAAAGCAGGGGCAAGGATGATCCGTCTTATTGAAGACAATGATCCATCGGCGTTTGAACTGCTCAAAGAGCTGTACCCCCATTCCGGTAACGGCTTTACCATCGGGATAACCGGCTCGCCCGGTGTTGGGAAATCCACTTTGATTGATGCCTTGATCACCGAATTTCGCAAACTTGACCTCAAGGTTGCTGTCATTGCCGTGGACCCTTCAAGTCCTGTTTCCGGTGGCGCTATTTTAGGGGACCGGCTGCGCATGCAGCGCCATGCAGCTGATGCAGGAGTCTTTATCCGTTCCATGGCATCACGGGGGCAAAAGGGAGGCCTTTCCCGGGCAACAAAGGATGCTGCCATTGTCCTTGACGCCATGGGGTATGATATCATTATCATTGAAACCGTGGGAGCAGGACAGGCAGAGTTTGACATTGCAAGTATTGCCCATTCAACCGGGATTGTCAGCATTCCAGGGACAGGAGACGGCATCCAGGCGGTCAAGGCCGGTATCCTTGAAATCGGGGATGTCTTTATTGTCAACAAATGCGACAAGCCTGATGCAGATGCGGCTTGTCATCAGCTGACCATGATGCTTGGCATGCGCAATTTGTCTGATACCGAATGGAGACCCAGTGTATTAAAAACCATTGCTCAGAACGGAACAGGGGTCGACAAACTGGCCCAGACATTTTTATCCCATTTTGATTTCATGAAAAAAAATAATCTGATGGATCCAAAAAGAAAAGAACTGGAACACATATATTTTCAATCGCTCTTAAAGGATCTCACCCTGGAAAAAATATTGTTGTTCATGGAAGACTCAACAGATTACAGGCAAGCGTTAAAAAAAATCGAATCCGGTTCAATGGACCCAATAACGGCAGCAGAAAGTATGGTCAATAAAATTCTGGTATAGGATAATGAATCACCATGAAGAAAAATATAAAGGAAAACGACCTATGGAAACAAAAAACAAAATTCGAGTACTGATTGCAAAACCAGGGTTGGACGGACATGACAAAGGCGCAAAAATTGTGGCTCTGGCATTGAGGGATGCAGGCATGGAAGTGATCTATTCCGGGCTCCACCAGACCCTTGATCAGATCATGCAGACAGCCACCCAGGAAGCAGTGGATGTCATCGGGTTAAGTATTATGTCCGGAGCACATCTGCCCATATGTGAAAAGCTCATCGCCATGATGAAGGCACAGGAAATTGATGATATCCGCCTCACCGTGGGAGGGGTTATTCCCTATCAGGATATTCCCAAACTCAAAGAGATGGGCGTGGCAGCGGTTTTTCCCGGCGGGACATCTTTTGAGGACATTACTTTCGGCATGAACAAGTTGTTTGAATAATATAAGAGGTAAAAACAATGGGTGTTGCAAAATATATCAAAGATGAAAGAGGCGCAATAAAGACAGTGACCTACCAGTCCGGGATAAATGTAAAACCGGTCTATGGTCCGGAAGACCTTGAAAAAGCAGGGTTTAAATATGAAAAAGATCTTGGCGCTCCCGGTGAATACCCGTTTACCCGCAGTATTCATCCCCAAAGTTATCGCAGCCGTGCCTGGACCACAAGGCAGTACACGGGATTCGGCACCCCGGAAGAAACCAATGAACGCTTTAAGCTCATGATAGCCAATGGCCAGAACGGCTTGAATGTGGCCTTTGATCTGCCCACCCAGATGGGCTATGACTCGGATCATCCACTGGCTCAAGGTGAAGTCGGGCGGGTGGGCATGGCCATTGACTCGCTTAAGGATTTTGAGACGGCTTTTGCAGGAATTCCTTTGGACCGCATCGGGTCAGGCTTGACCATCAATGCCGTGGCCACCATCATGATGGCCATGTACCAGGCAACAGCAGAAAAATTCGGATACTCCAAAGATCAGATCTCAACCACTCCCCAGAATGACATTTTAAAGGAAATGATCGGCAGGGGTGCCTGGATTTTTCCTGTGGAGCATGGGGTAAGACTTGTGGGTGACTCAATTGAATATGCAGTAAAGGAACTGCCCAAATCAAATCCTGTGAGCATCTGCGGATACCATATCCGTGAATCAGGTGCCAACCCGGCCCAGGAAATCGCCTATGCTTTTGAGATTGCCAAAGCTTACATAGACAATGTGACCCAAAGAGGTATTCTTCCTGAAGAATTTGTGGGAAGGTTTTCCTTTAATTTTAATGTGTATGGCAATTTATGGGAACAGATTGCCAAGTTCAGGGCTGCCAGAAAACTCTGGGCAAAAATGTTGAAAAATGAATATGGCGTTACAGATAAAAAGAAACTCTTTTTAAGGGGCTTGTTTGGCGGCGGCGGTTCCGGCCTTACCAAGGAACAGCCGGAAAACAATATCATGCGAGGGGCTTATTATGCTCTGGGCGCAGCCTTGTCCGGTGCCCAGACAACTGCCTTGTGTTCCTTTGATGAAGCCTATACCATCCCGACTCCCCGCTCTGCCCTGCTCTCTCTTCGCACCCTTGAAATGCTCATGGATGAAGTGGGGTTAAGAGATACTGTTGATCCCCTGGCAGGGTCCTATTTTATTGAAACTCTCACTCTTGAAATGGAAGAAAAAATCCTTGAGGAGATGCAAGAGGTTCAAAAAATGGGCGGCATGACCAAATGCATATCTGAAGGCGTTATCCAGAGAAAGGTATCCCGTCAGGCCTATGAATATGAAAAAGGACTACAGTCCGGCGAATACAGAAAAGTTGGCCTGAATCCGGAAGCTTCTGATCAAACAGCTGAAAAAACCGAAGCTGGCGCTGTGGAACTCCATGAATATAATGAAGACTGGGCAAAAAAATCCAAGGCCAATTTAAAAGCGCTTCGGGCAACCCGGAATGACAAGGACGTATCGGACAGCCTTAAAGCTCTTGAAAAAGCAGCCAAAGGGAGTGATAATGTGATGCCACACCTGGTGAAATGCTGTCATGCCTATGCCACGGTGGGTGAAATGGCCGGCGTGTTCCGACAG
>CAYWGN010000155.1:0-12574 GCA_964457495.1 uncultured Desulfobacula sp. | reverse complement strand
TCGTTAGATTTTTTATCCACCTCTTTCCAGGTTTCTTTGCAAACAACTACATGCACGAGATGTGTTTTTTTCCGGTCATCTTCATACTCAATATTGTTTACCCATTTAAAAATTTGTTTTCTATTTCCCCATTTCATTTGAAAATGGTTTTGAGGTTCCATACCTTGAAGCACATTATATTCTTCCCACACTGTGGTAAGACTCTTATCTTTTAAAACGATCATATAATCCCAGCGGTTATTGCGGCATATTTCTATGACAGGCCCATTGGCATATAAACCATCCAGAAGAAGCATGATAGGCAACCTTTTAAACATGGATTTCAAACGCCTGGCCAACCGTTTGAATGCTTTTGTTTCACAATCCTGCTTTTTTCTGTCACAGAGGGCTGTACGTTCCTGGCACTGTTCACTCCAGATGTAGTCTCTTACCATTTTTTGTTTCTTATCAGCTTTTGAATGCAGGCAATTAATGCTCTTTCAATTTGATCCACTTCAATGCCGGTTAACAAACGCATCAGAGTATCATTATGTGGTAATTTTTTAATTTCAGGAAAAAATTTTTTAAGATTTTCTATAAATATCGGCATCGTCATCTCTCTATCTGCTTCACGCCTGGATGCCACGTTAAATACAAACATGAAGATCCCGTAAATCATTAGAACGGTTAGCTTGTGTTTTATTTTTTTGGGGCTTCTTATATCCTTAATCTAGGATAAGCGGTTTAACAATCCAGGAAGCTGGGATTTGATAATTCTGATTTGATCTGTGACAATTGTATTACGGGCTCTGATTTCTTCTTCAATTGTTTTATACTCACATGTGCTGTTTTTTAGTGTGCTTTTTGGTATGCTATTTAAATTTTATGAAGACTGTTTTTTACGCAGGGTAGCTTGGACATTATTTTTTTCTATTCTCATCTGGTTATTTGTTTTCTGATCAGGATGCTTACTCATATTCCACCTTCCCAGTCAAATTTTCTGAACACAGAATTCTGTGAAAATCTTTAACCAAAGGCTTCATATAAATCTTTTTTGGAGTTGTTTTGTATGTTTCGCCCTTTCGGACAAGGCCTTGTCCCGTTGTCATACCAATACATTCCCAGTTAGAGGCTTGATAACATGTACCATGGTAGAGACCCGGATCAACAAAGGTCTCCATTAAAACCGGACTGAATCCCCATTGGTTTTGCCAGTCGGACTTTATGCTCCTGAAAACTTGCCCCCATACGTAGCTGATCAGATTCTTGACAGTTACCCATGGGAAAAGCAAAAATCGAGAATTATTAATTACCCATGCCAGATTTCTTAAACGTTGATTTTCTGTCCATCCTATCCACTTGTCTCTTACCCCGATGGATTTTGAGGCCCCTGAGAATAATATGCATCCAAGAATGTCCTGATCATTTTTAATGAAATAACGCATGGTATATCCAAAAGGTTTTTTATAGCCAAGATAATGATACCGTAACACATACTCGTTCCACAGGGTAACTTGTTCCTCAGCCGTTACAATTTCCAGATTCACATTGTTGAGATCGCATAATTTGCTAATTATGGCAGGCTGTGGGTCTGTTCTGGATGTTATTGAAATTTTTGTTTTTATTGATTTGCTTTGTGCCCGTTTTGCAGGAAGCTGCAAAATATTAAAATCCTCCAGTTTTTTAAGCATTTTAATGCAAGCATCGACCTTATTGCTTCCTGATGCCGTGTACCAGTTTAAATGCTCACAAATAGTCAACGACAATTCTTTTCGACTCAAATTTGGAAATAAACTGACTGTTTCTTGAATCTCCCTGATTTCCTGGTGGATAATTGGACGACCACAACAAACGAACGCCGGGTCACTTTTTTGAAGCATAGCTATATCCTTCCAGTTTGGTTTGTATTTAAGTACAACGCTACGTTACCAAAATTAAAAAAAGATATCTATACCTTTTTTGCGACAAAAAAAATGTGAACCTACAGAAAGCCTTACTATCATTGACTTAAAAAAAACGTGCGTCAGTGTTGCCTAAAAACTAGGCTAACCCCCAAACCCCGCGGTTAGCAAAAAATAAGGATTTGTAAGGTGTTAAAATTGTAGTAGAAGCATAGAGGACCTCCCAAACAGAAATTTTTAACTTTTCTCCCAAAAAGAAAGGAGACCCTCTATGCTGGAAATCAAGATAGAACATTTTCTCAATTATTGTAAAGTATCAAATTTTGCAACCAGGTCTATTCAATCATTAAAGTTACGGCTTCATCAATTAACCCATCCCACAATAATGGCTTGAGCTTGTCAAGAATCTCGTTGCGGATGAATCGTCCTTTCAATGCCAGGCTCAATTGTTCTTTACATTTCTTTTCCAAATGATACCAATCAAGGATAATCCCAATATTCTTATACCAACTGAATCGTCCAATTTCACTATCAACCTTGTATGGATGAGGGTTTGATATGATTTCTTTTCCTTCTTCGGCTTTTATTTCGGCTTTTTTTTTGAAATTTGGCTTAAATGGTTAGAAACCGCTTCTCGTATTGTAGGGTAAGCTGTTTGCAATACAGATCTTTCACACATATCAATGCTGATTGCATCTTGCTCGCTTATTATCATTGAGAAACTTCCATCGTTATTTTTGTTGACCTCATGATTTTCAGTCCTGTGCTGTGAATAATTATGCGATGGAGCATAATAGTCCTGGATTCAAAGTTATTGGAAATAAGCAAGAAATGAGAGAAATTCTCATACAAGTATCTTGTTGCTAATGTATTTATGCTGGGAGCAAATGCAATAACGTTGGACGGTCAAATTATAAACATTGACGGTACTGGGAACAGGATTGCAGGAAGTCTTTACGGTTCGGACAGGATAATTGTTATTGCAGGTGCAAATAAAATAGCCAAAGACTTGAATGCTGGATTAGAGAGGATTCGTTTTGTTGCAGCACAGATGAATAATATCAAGTACAGCAATGAACTACCTTGTAAAAAAAGTGGTATTTGTAAAGAGTGTAGATCTGACCAGAGAAACTGTAATATTACAAGCATAATACATAAAAGACCCGTTGATTCAGATTTTCATGTAATTCTCATAGGTGAAGAATTAGGATTCTAAATGTAAACAGCGAATCAAAATTAAATATACCAAATACATTAACACGGGTTTTTTTCACGCCGCTTCGCTCTGCGAAAACAACCGGGTATGCCGGTGTTAAACTGGTTAAGAGGCATTCTTTCAGGCCATTCTTCCAAATTAAAGTGTATATAAAAAATTGAACCGAGTCAGGACCGGACTACTGGTACTCTGGCTAAAGTCCAATCCCAGTAAAATGCGTTAATAAATAATAGTTTTAATTAGGATTCTGTTTCTGAATATCTCAATTAGGACAAGTCATCTCATTTATTTCAATCTATATCGCCCTTAGAAATTACAACCGAAAATTGACCCCCTGTGACAACCCAATTTTGACCCACCATGGTTAAAAAAATTCTCCTGTAAAGACAATAATATTAAAACTATCTTTTCCGCCGATCTGTTCGGGATTCTCACCCAGGGCCGGGGAAGCGGAGAAAATGCCGGTCATGGCTGACCAGGACAAAGGTGCCGGTGAAGTCTTTCAGGGCCTGAAGCAGGATCTCCCGGGATTAAATATCATAATCTTCATATTATCTAAGTCAGGGTTGCTTGCTTCTCCAGATATCATCCTGTATCTGACCAAGACTGTTGGCGTACCGCCCCAGAAGAAACAGAAAGTCTGACAATCGGTTGAGGTAAATCAGGATATGCCTGATATTTATGGGGGGCCGTCCGACCTTCAGTTCGATGGACAGGCCGACGACCTTTCTTTCAGCCCGGCGGCAGATCGCACGTGCGAAATTGCTCCAGGCGGCAGAAGGGTTTCCGCCATAAATGACGAATCCATCGAGTTGAGGCAATACCTTTTCCATTGAATCAATGGCCGTTTCAATGGACCGGATATCATCAACCCCGATTTTTGCCAGCCGGTCCAGTATGGGTGAATCTCGCCAGGCTGAAAGATATGCGCCTATTTTGAGCAGGTTCGACTGAATGTGGCGGATCTGATGATCCGATTCAAGATTATCCTTTGCCAGACCTGACCGCAAAACACCCAGCGCAGAATTTAATTCATCAATATCTCCGAAGGCATCAATCCGCTCATGGTTCTTGGGTACCCGCTCATTGCTCAAAAGTCCGGTGGTTCCGTCATCCCCTCTCCCCGTATAGATACTCATCTGTCTCTCCTTTCATTGCGGCATCGGTTATGCCAATAACAGCCACCAAATATGCAACATATGTACCGTGGCTAAACAATCGGGCATGATTGGCTTAACCGTCTTAATTCAATACCTATATTTAAACCTTTCACTGGTTGTTTTTCAGCGGTCTATGATGCTTTGACCGTTTTTCTTTACACAGTGTAAAAGGTTTGATCCTGGTCGGGATATCGCAGGATCAACCTGTATGCAAGTTATGCTGACATTTCAAACAGTGCTCCTTGATATTTCGGGTAGGGAATGGTAAGAGAAAACCAAGGAGAACACGTCTTTTCCAGACTGGCTCGTCAAGAACCAACCCAGACAGAAACGAAAGCGATCACTGTAAATGAGAGAGAGAACGATATATAAGTCTCACAATCGGAAAGGACATTTACACATATGGCCCGAATGATCCAGAAGGCACTTGCTGAGTCAGACACGCCGTCTATAGAGTATTTCAAAAATAAGTATAAAGGGCAGCTCCAGAGCGCTCTGGTGCAGGCAGGCGCCAGTCTGATCATGTGGTTGTTCGCCGTTGCGGCCTATGTACTTGATCTCATATCAAACCAACATTTCTTTGGTGTGAGCTCTGTCGTGCTTTACCTAATTGCCATCAATCTTCCGACGCTTTGGGTTTTTAAACGCATTCAGGACCGGGACCGCTTGGTCAGTTTTTCGATTTTTATCGACCTTCTCAAAATCATAGGCTATACAGCCGTTATCTACTTCCTGGGCGGTATAGAGGCCACCTACCTCACCGTCCTCTATGCCGCAGTGATCGCCAATGTGGGCTATGTTTCCAAGCGCTGGCACACCTTTCTGATCACTGGCATATGCATTGCGGCCTACAATGCGATGATTTTTCTGGAAGGCGCCAGCCTGATCCCGTGGTACAAAGTCAACCCCGATTTCCACCTCGCCTGGTCCCACCGGCTGGCACGCATGTTTGTTGTTGACGGCCTGCTGTTGGTCGTCGCTTACATCACATCGTACACAGCCATTATACTTAGGAAAATCAAGGGTAATTTACTGGAAGCAAAGGCCACACTGGAACAACGGGTCCAGAAACGCACCCAGGAACTTGAAACCCAGGTTGCAGCCAAGGAGCAGGCACTGATCAAACTGGCCGCAGCCCAGAGCTCCCTTCTTGAAATATCCCGAGCTGCGGGCATGGCTGAGGTGGCCACCGGTGTGTTGCATAATGTGGGCAATGTTCTGAACAGCGTCAATGTGTCCTGCACCATTATCATGGACCAGCTCCGGGAATCCCGGGTGGGTAACGTTGCCAGGATGGCCGGGCTGATAACCGAATCCGGGGATAATATAGAACGGTTCCTTACTGAAGACCCCCGGGGCCTTCAGATTCCGGCCTACTTGACCGCTCTTGCATCCGCTCTTCAGGAAGAACATCATCTTATGCTCAAGGAGTCCACAGCGCTGCACGACCGGATCGAGCACATCAAAGAAATTGTAAACATGCAACAGACCTACTGCTGCCTCTCGGGCGTTCTTGAAATCGTCCCGCCCGAGCAACTGATGGAAGATGCTCTAAAGCTCAACACGGGTGCATTGGGCCAGCACGGAATCACAGTGAAGCGTCAATACCAGCCGGTACCACCCATCACCGTGGACAAGCACAACGTTCTGCAGATTTTACTGAACCTGATCAACAATGCCAAACATGCCTGCACTGACGGCAGTGACAGGGAGAAAATCATTACATTACAGATTTTCAGCTCCGGCCATGATTGTTTGAGCATGCAGGTTTCGGATAACGGCATGGGTATTCTTCCCGAGAACCTGACCCGAATTTTTCATCACGGCTTTACCACGCGCATGTCCGGCCACGGGTTTGGCCTGCACAGTGGGTCCCTGGTCGCAAAAGAACTCGGTGGAAATCTGACCGCGCACAGCGACGGACTCGGGCTTGGAGCAACTTTTACCCTTGAACTCCCTTGTCACGCAGGAGATAGAGAATGAAAAACCATACGCTTTCCCAATATCTTTTAAAAGACTTGACCATAAAAGATAAAATCATCCGTAACAGGCTCGTGCTTGCGCCCATGGCAGGGCTTGGTCATATTGCCTTAAGACAGCTCATCTCTGAATTTGGCGGGTTTGGCCTTTTGTTTACAGGGATGTGCAGTGCAAAAGCTATTCCCCTTGAAAATCCCGATGTATCTCTGGTGTTTAATTGGCGACAGGAAGAGCTTGGATATCTTGTCTGCCAGATCTTTGGATCTGAACCGGAAAGCATGGCAAAAGCTGCCATACGAATAGAAAAAGAGGGCTTTTTCGGGGTTGATCTTAATTTTGGTTGCTCTGTGGCAGCGATCTGTAAAAAAGGATGCGGGGCTGCCCTATTAAAAGACCCTGACCTTTCATCCAAAATCGTAAGGGCTGTGAGAGAATCTGTATCTATCCCTGTATTTGTTAAATTCAGGATGGGTTGGGATAACAACCCTCAATTTGCAGTGGATATGGCTAAAAGGTTTGAAGATGCCGGGGCTGATGCACTCACCTTCCATCCCAGGGTTGCACCTGACAGGAGGAACCGGCCTCCCCTTTGGGATGTCATAGCACTTGTCAGGCAGGCCGTTGAAATCCCTGTCTTTGGCAATGGAAATCTTTTTCTGGCAGAAGATGGTGCCAAAATGGTTGAACAAACGTCCTGTCAAGGACTTTCCATCGGCCGCATGGCTGTGGCAAAGCCATGGCTGTTTGCCCAGTGGGCAGAAGATTTTTCTCCCAGGGAAGATATTTTTTATACCACGGCCGTGAGAATGGCACAGATCCTTTTAGATCATTATACGGATCATTTTAGCGTTAAGCTGTTTAAAAAATTTTCCCCTTATTTTTGTGCAAATTTTAAATTCGGGCATCATATTTTAAAAAAGCTTAACCGCGCACAAACAATGGATGATATCAAAAACAACCTGGATTCAATATTTGAATCCAATCCTGAAACTCTTTTGAGACCAAACCTGAATTTATTCTTGTAATATCCATAAAGGCTAAAAACACATGACGGTTACCGACCTGTCACAATTCAAATGTCTGGGATGCGGCACCTGCTGCAGACAGGAAGGGTATGTCCGGTTGAAAAAAAATGAGCCGGACACTATTGCTTTATTTTTAAATATGGATGTTTACCAATTCATTGAAACATACACCATACTTACAAAGGACAGGCAAAACCTTTCGTTAATAGAAAAAGAGGACGGAGAATGTATATTTTTGACTTCCAAAGGGTGCCGGATTAATGATGTAAAGCCCTGCCAATGTCTTGAATTTCCATTTAAATGGAAATTCAAGGACTTCAAAAAAATTTGTGCCTGGGCTAAAAAAGAAAATAATAATAAACAGGATTACAGCCCAAGTATTGCCAGCCCCTCTTCAAGCTCAAAATAAGGCTTGAGATCATATTTATATCCTGGCACACCAAAATATATTGCCAGGCTCTCACCAATAGCTTTTAAGCCTTCTGCAAGCCTGTCATTATCCAGTTCATAAAAAGTAATGGAATTCATACCGCCTGTCATACTTGCTGAAACATAGGGGCCTTTTTTATTCAAAAAATCAGGCAGAACAGGTGCCATAAGATATCGTTTTGCAATTTCTTTTGTACTTTCCGGGGGATAAGTGACATTTGAGATAATAACCATTGGGTTCTCCTTTTTGTAACAATTGTATATATTTCAATTTTAATAAAAGTATGGTCATATAAGGCCCTGCCTGTCAAATCTTTTTAATTGTACCTTTAAGGGCTCGCTCAAAAATAATGGACTCTTTTTAAGATTAAGTATCCACATTTTCTATGACAATTAAAATTTGTATCAGATATTGCTATTTGACATAGGGGTAAGACCTTCTTAGAATTGGGGCTTACTTGAACCCCAAAAAAGGTGTATAGATAATGACAAAAAAAATTGATGCTAGAACACTGGAATGCCCGGCACCTGTTCTGAAAACAAAAAAATACCTTGAACAGGAAGATGTTACTAAAATTGATGTTCTAGTTGATAATGATGCTGCTGCGGAAAATGTGAGCCGCTTCTTAAACTTCCAGGGATTTGAAGTATCTGTTGCTTTAGATGGAGGTACCTTGATCGTGTCCGGTCGAAAAGATCCTGGAAAAGCTAAAAACCAGGAAACCACTTCTGCACCTGTTAAAACAAAAGAAGACTTTGACAACCAGAAAATTTTAGTCATCCTCTCTTCACAGCAGATCGGAAAGGGGGATGATACACTTGGCCGAAAACTTATGGTCAATTTTGTTAAAACCTTGAAAGAAATGGGCCCTGATCTCTGGCGCCTGGTATTGTTAAATCACGGGGTAAAATTTTCCACCAAAGACTCCCAAATCCTTGAAGAGCTCAAGGAACTTGAAGCCCTGGGAGTGGTTATCCTTGTTTGCGGGGCATGCCTGACCCATTTGGGATTAATGGATGATAAGGTTATCGGTGAAACAACCAACATGCTGGACACGGTGACTTCTATGCAGATAGCCGATAAAGTAATTAACCTTTAACCTTTAACCTTTAACCTTTTCCTGCCATTTTCAAGGACTCATTATAGACCGTGTAAAAATGTTTATGTTCCATTAAGGTACGGGATAAAAATGGCTGAAGATGAGGAATATCACCATGATGAAGGATAGCGTTGACACTGAAATTCAAAGACGCTAAATTATTATTGGTATTGAATTTATTGCTGACCCAGACAATACAAATCCTGCGTCTCAAAGACATATCCATAGTATTCATCCTGTCAATAATACTTCCCATTCCCTTATTTTGATCAAATGCATCATCAATGATCACCAGATGATAAATATGATATTCAAGTTTTTTCAGTGCCTCTCTGGCATTGGTTACAGACTCTGTATTCAGGCCCATCTGCTTAACCACTGAAACCACCTTTTTTCCTAAATCATCGCCATTTATACAGATCAAAGCGTTCATAGTTTACTCTCTTCCTTTATAGCCATGATCGATTTCCAATGAATTAATATTTGTTGTGGTCTCGCCTCTGGCGCTTTTTATCACATCAAGGCCTCGACCCACAATATCCTTCCGTGATGCATATGAGGATGCGATATCTTCACTGATATTCCCCTTTTCATAAAGAGAAAGGATATATTCATCAAAAGTGACCATACCCTGGGCCTTGCCTGCGCTAATAATCTCATTGAATGTCTTGCCTTCGGATTCTCCATTAAGAATAGAATCTTTTACCCTCAGATTCGACCCCATAATTTCAAAGGCTGCAACCCTTCCACCACCGATCTTTGGCAACAGCCTCTGGGCGACAACCCACCTGATGGTATCTGCCAGACGAATTCTGATCTGTTTTTCTTCTTCCATGTGAAACATCCCTAAAACACGATTAATGGTTTGGCCGGCATCTATGGTATGCAATGTTGACACAACAAGATGCCCTGTTTCAGCTGCAGAAAGGCCAATTTCCACTGTTTCCCTGTCTCGCATCTCACCCACCAGGATTACTTTTGGTGCCTGCCGCAGGGCAGCTCTTAAGCCTGTTGGAAAGGTATCAAAATCAGCTCCCAGCTCCCGCTGGTTAAAGGTGGATTTTTTCTGGGAATGTTGATATTCAATGGGATCTTCAAGGGTGATCACATGAACCGATTTTTTTTCATTGATTTTATCCAGTAGCGCAGCAAGGGAAGTTGATTTGCCGGAACCAGTGCCTCCAGTAACAAAAATAATGCCATTTTTCTCTTCTGCCATGGTGTGAAATGCCTTTGGCAGATTCAGTTCTTCAATGGTGGGAATTTTTGTCTCAAGTTTTCTCAGGACAATGGAATACTTTCCTGATCTTGAAAAAATATTCACCCTGAAACGCGCCTTACCACCAAGTTGATAGGAAAGGTCACAAGACCCCTCCCTGATAAGGGTTTCCGTTAATTTTCGATTATTATTAATCAAATTTAATGCAAATATTTCAGTTTGAAAGGGTGTCAACACTTTAAATCCAGGTTCCATATCCACTGCAACCAGCTCACCGGAACTCTCAACCTGCAATGGTTTGCCCGGCGTAATGTTCAAGTCTGAAACATTGTCATGGGAGTCCAGCATTTTGGAAAGGATATGGTCAATCTGCTGTTTCTTCACGTCATCTTCCTTTTAGGATCGAAAATTTTATAAAATCAGAACTCTTCCTAAAGTAAAAGCTGAATAGTTATAAAAAACTTTAAGCTTCTGTAAAATCAGTGGGCGGATTCTTTAGAAATGGCCTGAACAAAGATTTATTATTCGCCTTGCTATAAGCCTCATCAGGGCTGATCCATCTTTTTTGGTACAATTGCATAATGGCATCATCCAGCAATTGCATCCCGTATTTCTTTCCCGTCTGAATCATGGAGGGGATCTGATGCGTTTTGCCCTCCCGAATAAGGTTTCGCACAGCAGGGGTTGCCACAAGGATCTCCATGGCAGCACATCTGCCTTTTTTATCCATTCTTTTAAACAATGTCTGGGCCACAATAGCCCTTAGGCCATCTGATAATGTTGATCGTATCTGGGCCTGCTCTGTGGAGGGGAACACTTCAATAACTCTATCAACTGTTTTAGCGGCGCTGGAGGTATGCAGGGTACCAAATACCAGATGACCTGTGGACGCAGCCTCTATGGCAAGGGAAATGGTTTCAAGATCTCTTAATTCCCCCACAAGGATAATATCGGGATCTTCACGCAGAGCTCCTCTCAGGGCCGATGCAAAAGTCTGTGTATGCAAACCCACCTCCCTGTGGCTCACTATACATCTCTGACTTCTGTGTACAAACTCGATAGGATCTTCAACCGTAATAATATGATCTTTTCTGACTCGGTTTGCCTGGTCTATAATTGCGGCAAGAGTAGTTGATTTGCCGGAACCGGTTGGCCCTGTGACCAGAACCAGTCCCCTTGGAAGTTCGGCCAGTTTTGAAATAACAGGAGGAAGCCCTAATTGTTCTGCAGTCAATATCTCCGACGGGATCTCACGGAAAACAGCTGAAACACCGTTTTTCTGCATAAAATAATTTGCCCTGTATCTGGCCATGCCTGGAATTTCATAACCAAAATCCACATCCCCGGTTTCTTCAAAAACCTTAATCTTCTCCTGCGAGGTTATTTCATATAAAATCCCCCGTAGTTTATCACTGGTCAGAGTTTCATATTTTATACGCTCAATATCGCCATGAATCCTTAATGCAGGCTGTTGGCCTGAGGTCAGGTGGAGGTCAGAAGCGCCCTGTTCGTGCATCAGCTTAAAGAAAGCATCAATTTCTGCCATTTTCAAAACCCTTTTAACTTAGTACCTAATTGAAAAATTATGCCTGTTTGATAAACCTTAAGGTAGAATCCGTTTCATCGGCAACCTTATTTTCTTCCTTTGTCATCTCAAGCATTTTTGAATGGGATTCAAGAACTGCACTGATTTGCATTTCAAGCTGAATCCGTTGACGTTTCAACTCCATTATATCACTATGAAGTTGTGAAAGCCGCTTATGGGTTCTATTTAATATTTTTTCCGCTTCAACTTCAGCATTGGCAATAATCAGCTGTGAAGATTTTTTAGCATTTTCTTTCATTTGATTCAGGACTTTCTGGGACTGAATCATGGCATTTCTCATGGAAACTTCTCTTTTTTTATAGCCCTCATTCTCCAGGTTCATCCGGTGATTTTCTTCTTGAAGGCGTTGATTGGAATGATTCAGATTATCAAGCTCTCTTCCCACATCTTCAAGAAAAGAATCTACTTCCTGAACATCAAACCCCCTGAATCTTGTCGTAAACTCTTTTTGTTTAACAACCATTGGTGTTATGCCCATAAGAATACCTCGCTTTTCATTGTGCTATTGTGCGAGCCAGCCCGTGAAGGCTGTTCACAACAAAGGTCTGAAGAAAAATAATAGCTAAAATCACTATAATAGGCGATATATCAAGCCCCCCGAAATTTACGGGAAGCCTCTTTCTGATCTGGTAAAAAACAGGCTCCGTTGCCATATTGATAAACCTGACAATGGGGTTGTAGGGATCAGGGCTAACCCAGGACAGAACCGCCCCTGCAATAACAATCCACATATAAAACGTAAGCGCATAATTCAGGATTACAGCTATGGCTTGAAAAAAATTTGCTAATATGAACATTCATACATCCTTTTTCAATAATTTCGACCCTTTCATTGCTTTGTTAACTATGGATAGTATAAAAAGTCAAGTTTTTTTGCAAAAAGCATTTACGAACTTACTATACCTCCAGTGGAAGGGTGATTGCCTTACGGGAGCATTATGGATCATGGCTTACAAGTT
>CAYWGN010000154.1:0-12596 GCA_964457495.1 uncultured Desulfobacula sp. | reverse complement strand
AGGTATTTTCAGGATTATAAATATGACAAAAAAAATTCTTATTATTGATGATGATGATGATGATGACAATTAATGAAAAAAGGAGAACGTATTATGAAAAAACTTATTGTATTGTTGTTTGTACTTATCATTGCTTTGCCAACTACGATTTATGCTAGCGGTGAATTTCCCAAAAAACCAATACGAGTTTATGTGTCTTATGGTGCAGGTGGTAGTACTGATGTAACCATGAGGTTTCTTGCCAGAATTTTGGAGAGACCGAAAGAATTCTCTTTAAATATATAGAGATTTATTATAATCAAAGAAGAAAACATTCGGCCAATGGCTGGAAAGCGCCTGCTCACTGTGAGCAGGAATGGTATAACCTGAAAAATGTGGCTTAACTCAGTCTCCAGTTTTTTGGGGGAGGATCAGTGGGTCCTTAATATTTTCCCTTACTAATTTACTCCTATATTTGCAATAAAGGAGTTTAGACTTGTTTTGCTATGGAAAGTCAATTGATATGTCTGATTCTCTGGATTTATTTAAAAACTACTTCCCGGCAATATTGAATTCATTCCGGGATGGAATATGGGTTTGCGACAGCAATGGAAAGATTCTCCTTGCTAACGGTATTTTGGAAGAGATCAATGGGATAAAGGTCAAACAGATGCTGGGTGAGAACATGCTTCAATTGGCTCAGGAGGGGCTAACTGACTACTCCATTATTAAGGAAGGGCTTGAAAAAAAGGCTGGTAATAGCCTGATCCAAAAAAAGAACACCCAAGAACAGGTTCTTGTGAGTTCCTATCCCATCTTTGACGAAGCAGGAAAGATGGTGCTTTTGGTAATAACAGAAAGGGATCTTTCTGAATTGACACGGCTCAGGATAGAACTTGATAAAAGTCGTTCGTTAGCTAGGGAGTATTGCACCGAAATATCTCAATTGTTAACTGAACAATCAAAGCTTTCAGAAATTGTCGCTCGAAGTAACTCCACCCTTAGATGTTTGCGCAAAGCACTGAGGGTGGCCAGGGTGGAGTCTAATGTAATCATCGAAGGTGAATCGGGTGTAGGAAAGAGTTTAGTTGCAAAGCTAATCCATCGTCATTCCATGGTGAAGGATGGCCCCTTTATTCAAGTGGATTGCGGAGCCATACCTGAATCCCTAATCGAATCTGAACTTTTTGGTTATGAACCTGGTGCATTTACTGGAGCTATTACCAAAGGGAAACTAGGGTTGTTTGAATTGGCAGATAGTGGAACTTTGTTTCTGGATGAGGTGGGTGAATTGCCTTTGTCTATGCAGGTAAAATTATTGCGGTTTGTTGAAAGCAATGAATTTTTAAGGGTTGGAGGGACAACGACCCGTGAAATCAAAGTCCGTATTCTTGCTGCTACAAATAAAAATTTGAGCCAGATGGTACAGGACGGTACCTTTAGGAGGGATCTTTTTTTTAGGTTAAGTGTAGTTCCTTTGTATATTCCGCCCTTGCGTGAAAGGCAGGAAGATATACCAGGTTTATGTATCCACATACTTGATAAATTTAAAAAAGAGAAGGGATTTGAAAAAAAACTTTCCCCTGAGGTGTTGGATCGACTTATGATATATAATTTTCCAGGGAATGTGCGAGAGTTGATGAACATAATGGAACGTATGATCGTAATGAGTGAGAATGCTATGATTTCTCTTTCCGATTTGCCCCACGCATTGCGTATTATTCCCAATGCAGATTTGGCCAGTAATCTGAACTGGGAGGATGATAACTTTTCTTTGAAGGTAGCGGTAAATGATTTTGAAATTAAGATTATAAATATTGCTTTACGCAAATATAGCAGTATGGCAGGTGCAGCTCGCGCATTAGGTTTAAAGCCTTCTACCCTTTGGCGTAAGGTGAAGCGTCTGGGGATCAAAGCAAAGTAGTGATAAATTTCAATATCAGTGACAAAAGTCAATAAGATGCAAAAATACTTTTTTATAACAAATAATTACATTATAGAAAATATGATTTCTTGATTGCATATTGATTTTTTTCAATGAATTTTGAATTAATGAATAGTAAATTTGTATCTTAATTTTTGTCTTTGAGTTTTTATATCCCCCTTCTCTTTCTGGTGTTTTCATAAAAAAAATGTTCAAATCAAGCATACAGGATTCCATGGTATGCTTTTTGCTTTTGTTAATATCGTTCCCTGAACCAAATGGTTTGGCTCAGAAGTTTTTTTTGCAAGGCACAATAAACGGAGCAGTTCATAGAAATCAAGAAACAATTAATGAAAAAAGGAGAACGTATTATGAAAAAACTTATTGTATTGTTGTTTGTACTTGTCATTGCTTTGCCATCAACGATTTATGCAAGTGGTGAATTTCCCAATAAGCCAATCCGAGTTTATGTGTCGTATGGTGCTGGTGGTAGTACTGATGTAACCATGAGGGCTCTTGCCAACATTGCAGAAAAAAAACTTGGGCAGCCCATTGTAGTTGAAAATAAGACTGGAGGAACCGGGACCTATACTCCTTCTTTGATTGCCAGAGCAAAGCCGGACGGATATTTATTGGGTTTTGTTGGAACGCCTTCTCAGGATCGTACCCCCCATATTATAAAGGTGAAATATTCCCCCATTGATGATTTTGAGTATATCTGTAAAGTCGCCCTGTGGACTCCGGGGGTAGCCTGTGATGGCAAAAAAAATTGGAACTCTTTTGCAGATATCGTGAAAGATGCAAAATCAAAGGGCAAAAAAGGCCTTAGCTATTCCAATGTAGGTGCCTTTGAAATTGGTGTTATCGCAATGAATTATGTAGCAGAATCGGAAGGTATCATATTAAAGGCTGTACCTTATACCACTGCGGAAGCTTGGGCAGCCGTGTATGGAGGCCATGTGGATTTTTTGGCGGGAGTTTCGCTTAGTGGTCGAATGAGTGATTATAAAACAGGCAAGTTGAAGTTTTTATCAGTTTTTTCCAATAAACGCTTTGAGATGCTACCAGATGTTCCCACTCTAAGTGAGGAGGGGTATGATTTTGCGATTGATACCGGAATGATGTTGATCGCTCCAAAAGGGCTGGATCCTAAAATTCAGCAAATTCTTGAAAAGGCTTTTTTGGAGGCAGCCAACGATCCTGAGTTTAAAAAACTGATGAAAAACATGGGACAGCCCCTTGATATCATGAAGGGGGAAGAGCTGAGAGCCTCCCTTAAAGATAGCAGTAAGCTGTTACGGACAGTTCTATTGAACTCAGGTATGATTAAAGAATAGTTTGTATAGGTATTGGCAAGAAATATCAAAAGACGAAATGAGATAAAAATGAATAAAAAAACAGATCAGTTAACTAGTCTATTTTTTATTGGATTTGGACTATTGGGATATTTCTGGATAGTGCCCAATTTCATTGACGACCCCATATCGGTGATGGATATTTCACCCGGTATGCTCCCCAATGTTTTATTTATAAGTCTTGTTATTTTAGCGTTGATCCTTTTTCTACAGACCACTTACATTAGCGACAAAAAAAAGCAGGATCAAGAGTTATGCGACGTAGTAGAGGGAAAAGGCAAAAAAAAGGAGATGTTAATTATTTTTGCCTTCCTGATTGGTTATTGGGTGGCAATTGAAATATTGGGATATTACATTGCCACAGCAGGCTTCTTTTTTTTAATGATGACTTATCTGGGTGTAAAAAGCAAAACTGTGATTCTTCTTTTGACGGCCGTCTTTATTATTGGAACTTTTTTATTTTTTGAACAAGCATTACACCAGGTTTTACCACGAGGAATTATATATGATTCTTTTATGAATTAAATTTCATGGGTTGCCCGCCCCATGGATTCCATCTGTAGCAAGCGCACAATGAAATCTGGAAGTCAGGGGCGTGGTGATTTATCCTAACGAAAAATTCTATCATATTTTTCTCTACAAATTTTAAAGAAAGGGGAAACATGGTTACTGACATTGGAACTGCTGCAGTGTTGCTATTTACCTGGCAGAATATTTTCTATATTTTTGCAGGGGTCTTTTTGGGGGTTATTTTAGGAGCTATTCCGGGTCTTACTGCCACGTTGGGCATTGCCCTGATTATACCCATCACATTTTATATGAATCCGGTTGCGGCTATATCCATGCTGATTGGAGCTTATAAGGGAGGGAATTTTGGCGGTTCTATAGCTGCTATCTTGCTTGGAACTCCGGGTACAGATGCAGCGGCGGCCACAGTACCGGACGGGTATTCCCTTGCCAAGCAAGGAAAATCTGGCAAGGCACTTGCACTGGCAGCTTACGCCTCCCTGATTGGTGACACTGTAGGGACTATTGTGTTGATCACTGCATCCCCTCTCATCGCTTTAGTGGCAATTAAGCTTAGTCCCGCTGATTTCGCCTTGCTGATTTTATTTTCCCTTACCATCATTTCAGGCGTTTCAGGTGACAGTTTGGTAAAAGGGTTAATTGCTTGTGTGATTGGGTTGCTCATGGGATGTGTTGGATTGGATCCCATCGGTGGGCTTAGAAGGCTTACCTTCGATATTCCAAAGCTGGACGAAAGCATTAATCTGCTTAGTCTATTAATAGGGCTATTTGCTCTTCCTGAGATAATTGAACAGTTAACCCGTAAGGGTAAAATGAATGAAGAGCTTCACATAGCCTCCGATGATATGTCTGATAGTCGTGTTTCCTGGCGGGAACTAAAGGGATGTTTTCGTGTTCTCTCTTTCAGTAGTATTATTGGTGTTATTATTGGGGCCATTCCAGGCCTTGGAACAACTCCGGCGGCATGGATAAGTTATGGACAATCTAAACGATATGCCAAAGATCCTAAAAAAATAGGGCATGGTTCCCTAGAAGGTATTGCCGCTGCTGAAGCTGCGAATAATGCAGCTGGGGCTGGGACCCTTATTCCTATGCTGGTCCTAGGTGTTCCCGGTAATATAACAGCGGCAATATTGCTTGGTGCCTTCATGATCCAGGGGATACAACCTGGGCCCACCATCTTTCAAAGCCATGCCCCACAAATGTATGCCATCTTTGGAGGTTTGATTATTTCCGGATTGTTTTTATTTATCCTGGCTATGTTTTTCATTCGTATCGCAGGAAAATACTTATGTAAAACTCCTCGTAACATTATGTTCCCCATTATACTCGGATTCTGTTTTGTAGGGGCCTATGCCGCAGGTACATCCATGTTTGAGGTTCGAATTATGCTGATTTTTGGTTTCATGGGATATTTTATGTATCTGTATGGCTATTCTGCTGCTGCAATGCTCATCGGTTATATTTTAGGGCCCATCGGAGAAAGATCATTACGCCAATTTATGATCATCGCAGGTGGAGAATTCAGTCAAATTCTTTATGAGCCTGTGGCCATGGTCTTTTTTGCGGCGACTCTGATCTCTGTTGCTTTTATTGCAAAAGGAGAACTTAAAAAAAATCGAAAACAACAGTGACGGTAAATTAATTTTAATAGAACGAAAAATCGTTTAAAAAATTTGGGAGGGAAAAAATTATGTGTGATGTAGCCAAGCCAACACTTAGGGTATTAACCGATGATCAGATAAAGAAAATTTATGAGTCTGCCTATGAAGTTCTTAGTAGAACGGGAATGAAGATACCCAATAAAGAAATTCTTTCAAGATTGAAAGATGTAGGTTGTAAGATTGAAGGAGAGCTTGTAAAAATCCCTGCCAAAGTCATTGATCAATGTATCAATGATGCTCCAAAACAGGTGAAATTATATAACAGAGATGGCGAACCTGCCATGTCCATTGGTGATGATAATGTATACTTTGGAGCTGGGGCGGACTCTGTTAATATCCATGATTCCTTCACAGGGGAGAGACGTCCTTTTGTACGTGATGATGTGGAAAAGATGGCTGTACTGCAGGATTACCTGGAGAATATGAGCTATGTAATGTGCCTGGGAACCGTAACCGATGTTGTAGATAGTAGTCTGGCCGATGTTGTTCAGTTTGAAGCCATGGTGACCCATACAAAAAAACCAATTCTTTTTTCAACCTTCAGCCAAAGAAGTCTCCAGGATATTTATGATATGGCATGCCTGATTGCAGGCGGGGAAAAGGCATTTGCGGAAAAACCCTTTGCTTGTAATTTTGGTGGAGGTGGTCCGAAATCCCCATTATCCTTTGATCCTGAAAAATTGAATCGAACGGTGATGCTTTTAAAAAAAGGTATCCCCTATACTGCGGCCTCTGTTGCGGGAGCCGGAGGAACAGGACCCGTCACTTTGGCCGGCCATTTAGTGCTTTGCCTTGCTGAGATGCTTGGAGTTACTGTGATTGCCCAGAAAATGAATCCTGGTCATCCCTTGATTGCCGCGACTTATCCAGTCACCATGGATATGAAAACCACTACCTTTAGTTACGCATCTCCTGAATTCCAGTTAAACAACTGTGCCAAAACTGAATTATTTAAGTATATTAATCTCCCCATCATGGGCACGGGGGGTTGTAGTGATAGCAAGGCAATCGATATTCAAGCTGGTGTGGAAAGTTTCGCTTCCTGTTTTCTTGAGACCCTAAGCGGAACCAATTTGGTCCATGATGTTGGATTTATGGAAGGGGGTGTTGCTGCTTCAATGGATTTAATTACAATGGGCAATGAATTTCTTACCTTTGCAAAGCGTTATTGCCGTGGAATTAGCCTTGGTATTGAACATCTTGCTGTGGATCTCATTGATCAGGTTGGGCCGGATGGAAATTTCATTCAAACCCCTCACACGTTCAAATATTTCAAGGATGAGCTATGGATGTCGGAATTTTTTAATAAAGAAATGTACAATAACTGGAAAAAGAATGGTGGAAAAACATTTGAGCAACAAATCAATAAAAAGGTGAAACATATCTTGGCAACCCATTCCCCAGAGCCTCTTTCTGGAGATCTTCTTCAACGGATTAAAGAGATTATGAATCGGCGTATGGAACTGGGAGTGTAAAAAAAAAGAGCTTACAGTTTTTTATTTACTTCACTGGGAGATCAAAGGTGCTTTTAAGAAAAGGTTATTCCTATATCAGAGGACATTGTGGCTGGGACACGGTTACCCTGCTTTATGGTGCAGAAGTTGGAGAAGGCGAGGAACATCGTGTCGCTCATACCTTGTTCAAATCGCCAGAAGTTGTAGGTTCGGAGATCGGTTTTTTGTATCCACCTGTGGGAAAGGAGGATATTTATTTAAGGATCATTGACTCCACAACAAGAACCTGGCTTCCTATGTGCGGTGGAATGAGTCAGGTGATTGGCCTGGCGACTGCCACAACGTCCCTTGGAAAATATTTCAGGTTAAACCGGGGAAAAGATTCCTGTTTGATCCGGGTGCAAACAGACTCTGATGTTATTCCCATTGAATTGTCTTTTAGTGGTAATCGAGTATCAGAAATTCGTACCCATATGACTAATTATGCTCAGTTCCTTTATGAGAAAGGGGTCCAAAGGGTTATGGTCAATGGGATTCCTGCCATGAAGGTAGGGTACTTTCTGATTTTTAATATGGAGGATCTTAGAAAAACTTATCCCAATATTGAGTTTGGCCATCGAAGGCCTGGCCCTCATATGAATCTTTTAGGGGAAATACAACAGGAGTATCTGAACAGAAATAATTCCAAAGAATCAACGCTTTATAGTATGATATATGATCTTTGCCCAAAAAAAGATGTTGATGCTAAGATTTTTACTAGGTTCTTCAGAGGAAGGATGAAAGCACCTCCCACACAAATGGAAGCGCAATGTGGAACCGGAACCATTGCCGTTGGTATTGCCATGGCAGAAAATGGAGAACTTCCCTTCAAAGGAGATAAAGGGACCATCCATTTTGAGTGGGGAAATCACCAGCTTACCAGGGATCCCTATGGTATTAAAAAATCTGTTTTAGATATAAAAATAAAAGGGGATTGTATCCTCCAGGCATCTTTTGCCCACAATGTGGTGGAAATCTTATCTGAGGGAACCCTTTACCTACCATTCTTTAAACGTACATTATTTTGACACAAAGTGTGTATGGACAAAGGGAAAAAAATAAATTTACTGTAGACAGCTTGCGGAAGAAAATCCATGGGCTGCGATAAAAAATATAATCAAAAAGGAGATTAGAAATGGAATCAATTTTGTTAATTGGATCTGCAGGAAGTGTTGGGCATGATATGCTTTATCTAATGGCAGCAATGGGAAGGCCTATAAAGGTAATCGGAGCTGATTATGATGATGCAAAAGGGATATCTGAGGTCGAAGAAGGCCTTCAAATTGCTCATAATCTTGGAATGTATCCCGATTTTAGCTTTAAAAAGATTGATCTCTTTAATATTGAGCAGACGGCTGAATTACTTGACCAGGTCAAACCCAAAGTAATCTGTAACCTGGCAAGTCTTGGTTCCTGGTGGGTGACCCGCCTTCTACCAGATGCTGAGTATAAAAAAATTGGTGCAATTGGTCCATGGTTACCTAACCATCTCACTTTAGCTTACAAATTGATGAAGGCGATCAAAATGGCAGGTATTAATACAAAAGTTGTGAATGGTGCATTTCCCGATGCAACCAATGTGGTGCTTTCTAAAGTTGGCTTGGCTCCTGATTGTGGTGGCGGAAATATGGATATCGGAGTTCAACGATTTAAAAGGATCATCGCAAGAGATAGGAATGTTCCCTATCAAAATGTGACCATTTACGGAGTCGGTCATCATGGCACATTTTATACAGCGCGTTACAATGCTCCCTTTTGGGTTAAAATTATGGTGGAGGGAAAGGATGTAACCCATGAGTATCCCAATAAAAAACTTGCCAGTATGTATGATGATGCTGGGTATAGCAAGTCTATTCAGTTTTCAGGGCCTGTTGTGGATCAAATGAAAACAGCAGTAAGTTTTTTAAATAATGTTTTAGGCATATACTATAATGAAAACAGACTTCATGAGTCGGTTTCAGCCCCGGAAGGTTTGCCGGGTGCTTACCCTGCCAGAGTCTCTGAAACAGGAGTCAAGGTGGTTCTACCCGATGGAATTAAACGCGAAGAGGCCATTCGAATCAATAATGAAGGTGGAATGGTTGATGGTATTGAAGAGATAAAAGAGGATGGAACAGTAGTGTTTCTTGACGAAAATGTTGAATATATGCGTGAAGTAGTTGGATATGATTGTAAAGAGTTAAAGCTTGAAGATAGTGAGGATCGGGCCAAAGAACTTGGCATGCTCCTAAAAAGGCTTTACGGGAAGTATAAAATGGCCTAATGGATTCGAAAAATCAATGGAGTGATCTTGTGATTGCCATGGAGATCCGTGCTCGACCATGGCATTTCACACATGCCCCCAGGCACTAGTCGGAGTAACAAATGGAGTTGGCGTTTATTCTTCCATTTTAATAATGCTGTCAAATATGGCATTCAAAGGAATAACAAAGTGTTCAATCCATTGGAATATGGTCATGTACGACGTGACCGCAAAAATGGATGGAATCGAGGTTGTGTCGAATGGAAACGTAGTAACAGAGTCCTTTTTAAAATAAGGTGATCAGGAAAAATATGGAAACTGCTAACAACAAAGTGATGACTATTGAAGATGCGGTTAAACGATTCATGTGTGATGGCCATCATATATCAATCGGTGGATTTACTTTGAATCGGAACCCTATGGCAGCAGTGTATGAAATTATTCGTCAAGGGTACAAAAAGTTACACGTATATGCCCATTCTAATGGAACAGGTATTGATGAATTAATAGGCGCTGGTTGTGTTGATAAATTGGAAATTGCATATGCAGGTAATGGAAAAACAGCGGCCACCTGTATCCGGTTTCGCCAGGCAGTTCAAAACGGAATTCTAAAAGTAGAAGATTATTCTAATTTTATGATGAGTCTACGATTCTTAGCCGGGGCAATGGGGGTTCCGTTCATGCCCACATTGTCCGGAATTGGTTCTGATATAACCACCAAATGGGGTTTTTCAAAACAAATGAGACACGAGGATCCAAAAATGGCAGATGAAAAACTTTTGATCATTGATAATCCTTTTGGGGAATGGGGTGAAGCATCCAAAGTTGTATTGGTGCCAGCAATTAGCCCAGACATTACGTTTATCCATGTTCAAAAAGCTGATACAATGGGAACGTGCCGAATTGAAGGCCTAACTTTTGCAGATGTTGAACAGGCAAGAGCCTCCAAGAATGTCGTTGTTACATGCGAAGAGTTAGTTGAACCAGATGAACTCAGAAATTTTCCAGAGCACAATCAAATACCTTTTTTACATGTTTCTGCCGTATGTCATGTTCCTTTTGGTGGCTATCCCACGGCCGTATACAGACACTATGATTATGATTCTAAATTTTTAAGAGCCTATGCTGCAGCTGCTAAGGTAGATGATAAATTTAAAGCCTTTCAGGATATGTATATTTATAGCGTTAAAAACCATTCAGAGTTGTTAAAATTGATCGGGAAGGAACAATTGGATTCGATTAAAGCGGATCCCCGGACAGGATATGCAAGCAATATGATGAGGGGTTGAGGATGCAAACACAGGAATATACGTTAAAAGAAATGATGGCTATCATGGCAACCAGGGAAATTAAAGATGGGGATATTGTATTTGCTGGTACAGGGATTTCCATGTTAGCCGCAACTGCTGCAAAAAACATCAATGCGCCCAACTCAGTTATTTTTTTCGAAACAGGGGCGATTGATTCTAAAATAGAGGAACTTCCCTTGGCAGTGGCAGACCCCAGAGTCATGTACTGGTCAGCATCCAATACAGGACTTTTAGAAGCGTTTTCAAGCATGCAGAACCGTATCACCGGGGATAAGGTGATTGCCATCCTGGGAGCTGCTCAAATAGATATTTATGGAAATCTTAACACAACGGCAATAGGTGATTACCATTCACCTGACATCCGGTTCTCAGGCAGTGGTGGTGGATGTGACGTGGCTTCTTTTGTCCCGAGATGTATAGCATTTATGCAGCACGAAAAACGCAAATTTGTAAAAAAGCTGGATTATCTTACTAGTCCGGGTCAATTGCAGGGAAAAGGATCAAGGATTGAGAGCGGGTTACGTCCGGGTGGAGTTAATGTTGTGATTACCAATATGGGAGTTCTTCGGGTGGATAAAGAACTTGGGGAATTATATTTGGATCTTTATTACCCTGGAGTGACCATAAAAGAGATTCTGGACAACATGCAATTTTCAGTTGATGTGACCAAAGCAAAAATGGCTGAGCCCCCGAAAGATTTTGAATTGAATATGCTTAGAGAAACATGCGATCCTCAAAGGTTAATTCTTGGTTAATCATATTTATAAAATAAAATGGAGAAAAGATTAATGACAAATTTTAATGCGATGCATGATGCGTTGGTAAATTGTGACCAGGACAAACTCAAAGAACTTGTCAACAGAGCCCTTTCAGAAGGAACGACTGCTTCAGATATCCTGAATCAGGGTCTTATTGCGGGTATGGACATCGTGGGTGAAAAAATGGAAAACGGGGATATGTTTATTCCCGAGGTTCTTATGGCTGCCAAGGCTATGGCAGGCTGCGTGGAAACGCTGAAGCCTCTCTTGGGAGAGGGTGAAGGCCAGGCAGGTGCCAGTGTCATTATCGGGACGGTCAAAGGAGACCTCCATGACATCGGAAAGAACCTGGTATCCATGATGATGGAAAGTGCGGGAATGGAAGTTCATAACCTGGGAGTGGATATTGCCCCGGAAGACTTTGTCGCCCAGATCAAGGAAAAGAATGCTCAGATTGTCTGCCTGTCAGCACTTTTAACCACCACCATGCCCATGATGAAGCAAACCGTTGATGCCATTGTTGAAGCCGGGTTAAGAGACCAGGTTAAAATCATGGTTGGTGGTGCACCGGTTACCCAATCCTTTGCCGATGAAATCGGGGCAGACGGGTTTGCAGCCGATGCAGGATCTGCTTCAAAACTGGCCAAATCGCTTGCTGCTTAAGGCTTAAGGAGAAACAGACCATGTTCGAAGTCATTGGAGAACGGATCAACACCTCCAGAAAATTGGTCCAGGCAGCTGTGGCGGACCGCAATGCCGATTATATTATTGATGATGTAAAAAAACAGCAGGAAGCCGGTGCCACCTATATTGATGTCAATGCCGGTGCCCGTATCGGCCATGAAACAGAAGACATGAAATGGCTTATAGATACCATACAGCCGATCGTGACCATTCCGTTAACCCTTGATTCTCCGGATCCTGCAGTCCTTGAGATGGCGTTTGGAATGGTTGAGAAAACTCCCATGGTCAATTCCATCAGCCTGGAAAAGGAACGGTTTGATACCATGATACCGTTTCTTGAAGGGAAGAATTGCAAGGTGATTGCCCTTTGCATGGATGATGCGGGCATGCCGGGGTCATCGGATGATATCATCGGCCGGGCGGATCTTCTGGTCAAAGAATTGAACGGCATAGGTATTTCCACGGAAAACATCTATATTGATCCTCTGGTCCAGCCCATAAGTACGGACAACAATAAAGGGATCATGGTTCTGGATGCGGTTCGAGGCATAAAAGCCAGATATCCACAGGTTCATATAACCGGGGGGTTGTCCAATATTTCCTACGGCTTCCCCAGCGTCACATCATCAACCGGATCTTTGTGACCTTGATGATGGATG
>CAYWGN010000153.1:0-12600 GCA_964457495.1 uncultured Desulfobacula sp. | reverse complement strand
TCAGTTCCATAAAACGGCTTTTCTGGCTCTCGGATAATTTGTTGGCTAAAGAGGTTTCTTTGTTTGTCTTCATATTGGTCCTCCAGTTTTTTTAAGGCTTTGCTGATTAGTATAGAAGAACTTAACTCCTCTCTTTTCTCAAAAATATCCATTTGTTTCAAGTCAGAAATGCCTTTTCTTAAATAATACCCAAGAGCCGAAATAAATTCTCCTATCCGTTTCCCGCTCCTGATATTCTCTGCCAGGAAAGATGATATTTGTTTGACATCCTCTGATATCTCGGAATTGAACATATCTTGTTGGGCAAGCGCTTGCGACAATTGCGCCTGGGCTTTTGTACCGCCCTTGTTCGATTTAAGGTTCGGGTATTCCTTTTGAGCTTGCCTGAGATACAATATACCCTTAATAAGGTCATCAATAATAACCTGGTCTGCAATTTCCTCATCCAACCCTTTTGCTTTCGCAAATTCTGTGGCTGCGGCTGTCATGCCGTTAAGAATATTTTTTATATCCGGGTCCGCTTCTTCTGCGGCCATTTTCAATAATTCGTCTGACCCGTATGCCTTTTGAAAGATGGCTGCTTGAATTCTATCAACAAGCTGTTTGTTTGCTCTGCCATCTTCAGTGAGATATCCAGACTGCTCTTCAGGACTCATTTTGCCCAAGAATCGGTCTATGAAAACCTTATTTGTTGCAGCGGTCAGATCCCCGTCCTGGGATGGATGGAAAGTTGACAAATCACCTGAGGTTAAATTACCTCCATCCACAACGGCCTGCTCGGTTGAACTTAGTTTGGCAGTGTCTGCTTCATTCGCTTTTTGAGTAAACTTGGCAAGGTCGTCTATCTCTGTAGTCCTTCTCCTGACCAGTACCGGATTTTTTATTTTATTCAATGCGGGATCTGTAACACCAAAATCCATAGCGTTGGAAATAAGCCAGTTCTTATATTGTTTTCCAGGCTTGCCGGAATAAGCTTTCCTGATTGCAAGCACTCTGCCGTTTCCAGACTCAACAATATTTAAACCGCCAACGATGGGTGCACCCTGAGATACGCTTGAGCTTGATCCTAATCTTTCTGGATTGAGTTTTGCTGCCATACTTTCTACCTGCATCAGTGATGCTTTGCGGCTTCTTTCCCTTGGCTGCAGTTCTGCCGGGAATTCTGGATTGACGGCCATATTATCATCATGGGATGTGACAAGATCTTTTGCGTCAATTATTTCATAAACAAATTCGATTTCTGAATTGTCGTTAAGGAACGTTTTGCCTTTTGTTCCTTGAACGCCTGGTTCCCGTGCTTTTCTTATTGCAGGTTTTAAATCAACAATAAGACCACTGTCCGGCAACTTCCTCCGCCATTGAGTTGCAACAAATTCACCGTCCAATCCTTTAATAACCTCAAGATATCTTGCTCCCGTGCCTTTTGGTATTGCATCGATATTACGGATATCTAATTCTTTGGTATGTGGTATGATTTTTAATCCATCTTTTTCGCCGGTAATTTTGATCCCATCAGATTTGATGGTTTTGGCAGGGGTACTTCTTTGCACACCTTCATCCGGTGTGCTTGATTGGTCAGGGGATTGATGTTCTTTTAATCGTTCGCCAAACCCCTCACGGTCACCAGATAAGGTCAAAATTTTCTGATCAACAATAGTTTTTTTACCATCTGATTTCTCCACATGCCATTTATCATTCTTGTCTTTTCTTACAAGAGTGGCAAAAATTTCTTTGCCGGTTTTGGTTTTCCAGGAAATGGTTTTACCAGGAGAAAAGAGAATGTCTTTTTGTTCTAAAGACCTTTTTTCGACCTGGAGATCTTTATTTTCTGATTTAATTCGTTCTATTTCTGCATTCTTTGCAAACTCTGTTTCAGGAACATCATTCGATATTTTTGTATCACTGGATTGTTCCATCCGTTTAATACCGTCAACATTAACCTGGTCTGACATATCAACACGTTTAGAAACACCATCCTGCAAAAGAGTTTCGTCTTGATCTTTGGTATCCTGAACGTTAAGTTTATCCAACTGTGGCCGGTATTTCTTCCCATCTTTGCTGGTGACGGAGGCAACTTCTACACCAACATTATCAACAGTGCCAGTGAATGTTTCCCCTGAAGAGTTCTCCCATGAGACTGTCTGTCCCTGCGACAAACCTTGTCCCACCCGCGACAAACCTTGTCCCACCCCTTCATTATCTTTATTGTCTGCATCGTTTTGGTTCTCAGCATTGTTGATAGCCTGGTCAAGCTCTTCATCAGTAAATTCAGAGGCAGCCCGGACATCATCCTCTTGTCCCATAATATCATCTTTTAAAAATTCCTCAGCTGACTTTCCCAGGTCCTCTTCATCCATGAGTATCTTTTCAGCATCGGACGGACCTTTGGTATCATCCCCGTCTTTTTTATCCGTATCATTATCTTTTGCACCTTTGGATAACACACCAGATACAACGGCACCGGCACCACCACCTACTGCACCTGCGGCAGCGGATTCGACAATGGCTTCAAAATTTTTAACTGTAAGCAATTTTTCATCTGTATTAACAACGGTATTCAAGATGCTCATAATTTCCTGGGCACCTTCCTGGAAAGCCTCTTCCGGAACACCTTTTAAGATTTCTTTTGCAGTTCTTTTTATTAAACCGCTCTGGCCTTTTCCTATAGCCCCCACAAGGTTGTCAATAAGCCTTGAATTGCCGCCAAAAAACTCAAGAGACGTAGCCGCTGCACCAAAAAGCAAGGCTGTAAAAGGAGCATCCACTCCATGTTCTTCAAGCAGACCTGCATACATACCACCAGTTTCCAAAGGCATGACGGCAGCACCCATACCGACCCTGCCACCTAACTTTTTCAATGCCTGTCCAGTGATCTGCTTTTTGAGCTGGGCTTCTGTTACACCTTTAACGCCGGATTCAATGGCCTCTTTGGTCAACTTATTAATGCTCTTCTTTAAAAGTGTTCTTGCCCCGAATGCACCAATAGCAGTTCCGGCTCCAGGAGCCGCCAGAGTTCCTATCAATGTTCCAACGGCAGCCTCAGCCATGGAGGGAGCCAGTTCGCCAAGGGTACCTTGTGCCCAATCAATTGCCCCACCAAAACCAGCTTTCCCGGTATAGACATCTTTAAAACTATATTTAGCCTTATACTTTTCAGATTCGGCCATATTCCTCTGATAGCCTTTTAACCCCCACTCTTTCGTGGCGGCACCGGCATCATCCATACCGGCACCTTCCATGGCACGACCAACCAAAGCCGTTGACCCGTACAACATGGCCTGACTCGTTTGAACGCCACGTTTCAGGCCGGTTATCATATCTCCGGGTTCACTATCTTTCTTTTCCCGGACCTGTTCTTCCTGAAGATCCATTTTTTTTCGACCTTCATATTCCAGCTTATTAACTGTAGGATAAAACTGTGTCTTATTGCCTTTTCTATGGAAATGTTTAATCCCCTCAACAAGAGCTGTCCTATCTCTTTCAGGATTATCATTTATTAAATCATGATAATATCTAATGGTCCGGTCTGACAAAGCAGCCATTATGAGAACATCCTTCTTTGCGGTTGATTAAAAGATCTTTTTTTCCTGTCTTCATATGATCCGGCAAGCGGAGTTTTACCAATTGCCGGATTGGAGATCCCTGGATGGTTGGTTGTTTGCTGCAATGATCGGGAATTTGTATGTCTCCCCATGGATGACATATCTCCAGGGAGCGGGTCTTGCATGGAACCGGATGACAATGGTACCTTTTCATTCTTTGGGCCATAAAGCTTATCAATCTGATTGTCGTTATCAGCTTCTTCCTGGTCGGGCCTACCAATCGCATTTGTGTAAGGGTTGGCAAGCTTTTGCCCAATCACAGTACCTTCACCTCCATACTCATTTAAAATAAAATTGGACTTTTCCCTTGCGGTTTTGCTTTTTGATGCCTCAACCTTTAAATCAGTATCAGCATCAAGCTTCGACCTTTTATAATCCCAGGCACCCCGTTCCTTTTCAACATCGGTGGCACCCGTATTCATCAATCTTTGCCCTTCAAGCTTGTTTTGACCTTCCAGTTCGGCTTTATCCATAAGCCCGGAATTTTGAAGCTGCTGATGTGACAATGCTCCGGAATTCACAAGTTCTTGTCTATCAATAAGGCCTTTATTCATAAGCCTCTGAATTTTTTCCTGTGAAGACATGTTCATCCTCTTGGTTTTTTCCTGTTCAAGCCCGAGCTGTGTCAGCCTGTCATTCTCCATTTTGGCATTTGTCTGTTTCTGTTTTAAAGATTCCTCCAAAAAATCCCATGCCTGGTCTAACACCGAATTCAAGTTCATGTTTTATCCTCATAAAATGTGATGGGTGCTATCACCCATGTTGAATTAATTTCAAATACCTGACCGGACATAATCAAATCATAATCCTGTCTACTATCCACTGTTTCTCCTGGAATCATTTTCCCGGGCGTAAGCTGGGTCCAGTTAAAATTGTTAATATTAATTCCAGCCCCTTTGACAATGGCCACCCTTTCATTGGCCTGGTATTCTTTAAAGTCAGTGCTTTTCAGATATAAATCCTGATCTTTCACACGAACCTTGTATATGTTGCCAATTCCAGGAAGCAGAAATCCGTCACCCACAGAAACGATATAATCACCGTACCCGGTTCTTTGCGAATATTCGTCAGACACTTCAGATGCTTCATATTGCCCTTCATCAGTATTTTTAATGACGGCCAGAACAATACCGGATGTGTAATAATCGGTTTCAAACCAGTTCCCGGAATAAAGCAGTGGGCTTGTTTCCTGGAACCACCAGCAATGGGGTGGAACGGCCAGGGGTTTTACAGTGACCCCGACAAACTCTCCGGGGATCGGATAAGTATTTTCTTTATCAAGCCAAAGCCTTAACCAATTATGAGGGGCAATAAAATCATGGCCTTGCATTTCGGCTGCCGGGTATTCGACATCGATGCAGGTTCTAAGATACGCCTTGTCATATAATTTTAATCCTTTGCATTGGCCCGCCTGTGATTCAACAGGGGGAAGCAGGCCATTGCCTGAAACAGCATCGTAGGTACCGTCATATTCCTGGCCATCTTTCTCAATACCGTCCAGGAGACTGTCACAAACAAAAGATATAGTTTCCATGACACCAAGGGAACCGACCGGGAAAGCAAGGTATCCTGCATAAACATCGCCCTGCCCCATGCCCTGTTTGTCCTTTCCATCTTCAATAATTTTTTGTGGCCCTGGTGATGGGTATTCAGGTGATCGATCTTTAATAAAAGTTTCAAACCGCATTTCCTTTACAAAATAAAACCCGTTGTCCTGGAAAAAAGTAAGGTCCGGTGGGTCTATTGGAAATAATGAGTTTGGATCTGGCGCCAACATTTCTTTAGGCACCATTCTAATCGGCATAATCCCTCCAAGCCTGGTTAATAATGGATCTAAAACTAATTGAGCAAAAAGAAGCTGACCTTCTTCATTATCAGAAAGGACATTAACCGTTTTCCACAGATACCAGACGTCATAAGCAATTGGCAGGGATAATGCCAGGCCCGGCGTCCCATCGTCTCCAATCCGAATATAATCCCCAGGGTCAACGGCAATAGGGGCATAAGTAAATCCTTTGGTTTCATTTGCCATCCTGAATAGCTGGGCCAGGCGATTAGACAAAGATCCGGACATCTGCCCTTCTTTGGATAAATCAACGCCTGAAGCAGTTTCTATTCCTTTTGACCAAAGGTTTTCCATTTACGATGTTCCTATTTGATGTGCCAGTGTGTTGATTATATTGGCAGTTGCCATGGTTTTGGCTGCATCTATGGCCGCGTTTTTGGAATCGCTTGCAGCTTCAATCTGAGCCAAAGGAATTTTAATTTGTTCCTCATCTCCGTCTTCCTGAAAATCTTGTTGCTCGTTTGCGATATCAACATCTTTTGAATACCCTAAAATTTTAACATCTGCTCTATGGAGGGAAAGGTCTTCATCCAAGACGGCGATGCCCATTCGATAATCATGTTCAGCATTTTGTTTGTCTGTCCTGGAAAGCTGCATAGAAGTTTCAAGAACTTTGTACGCTTCAGATGCGGTTATCTTGGCCTGTAGCACTTCAATTTGTTTTGAAATAAGATCAAGTTGAGCCTGTTTTTTACTCGGGATCTCATAGGCCATATTGTTTTCCCTGATCTGGATAATCTCCTTATCAAGGCCCAAGAGTGTCGTCCTAAGCATCTTTGTATCAAGCATGGCCATATCAACGCCTATTTCAGATAATTGCACGCCCGCCTTGTCTGTATCTAATTGCAGTTGAGCAATTTTAACATCTACCAGTGCTGTATCTGTCTGCAAGTCAGTTTTTTTGGCTGTTTCATAGGCCGTTTTTGTTTTAAGCTTTTCGATTTCTACATCGGTCATAGCAATATCAAGATTTGCCTTTGCGATATCAACGTCAAGGAGAGAAATATCAACGCCCCTCGATACAACATCGATAAGTGTATTGGCCGTTCGATTTTCAATTTCTGCGATTCCTGCATCCAATAAGCTTTTATCCGTTGCAGAACCCAATATCTGGGCATCCAAGCTTAAGCCCGCTGCTTCAAGATCCTTTGCATCTTCCGGGACCAAATCTATTTGCTGTTGATAATTATGCCGGTCAACGGAATATTCTAATTGTTTGGTGGCCTCATTCTGAATGTCCAACTGTATTTCCAAGCCTCTAATCCCAGCCTGAGAAATTTTAAGCTCTGTTTTCGTTACTGCAAGCTCTTTTTCAAGGATATTAATTTCAACATAATTCTGCTTGATTGTCTCTTCACTTATTTTGGCTTCAAGGATAGCTATGTCTGCAATTGCTTTTGTCTGTGCCTGAACAAGTTTTTCCCGTAATGTTTCTACGGCTTTTTCATCAGCTTCCAAAGCCGCTTCTTTAGCGTCAAACTCCAATTCCTCTGCCTTAATCTTTGAATGTAGAACATCCATTTTTTGTGCATGGATTTGTTGTCCCAAAAGGTCCATATACTGTTTAGCAGCGATTTCAAGGACTGTTCTTTGCTGACCAGCATCAAGCGCGGCCATGTTTGAATCATACTGAGCGACGATTTGCAGCAACCTTTCCGTTGAGATTTCCGTAAGATATACAAACCCATTTTCAAATCCACGGGCATACAAGCCGAATAAAACGGTTCTTCTCTGCGTATCATGGGCCCCAATAAAACAATTGGGAAAAGGGGTCCACATGCGATCTTCTCTTAACCTGAACCTTGTCAAAATATTTTCAACAGTCATGATCGCTCCTTAACTGATTTGGTGAATCAATGTACTTGTTATTTTTGCCGCTGCGGCTATATCTGCCGTTTGTTTCCGCTCTGAGGCCCGAAGCCTGCCAATCCTTTCGATGCTGCCAGTTGTACCGGATCTGGCCCCTGTGGTGGTTCTTGTACTATCCAATCGTGTATCCATTCTGATTTGTGCAACCTCATAATGACTATCCACTTGACCCGTTGCAGCCGCTTTCTCTTTGACAACTACAGCCGTCTGACCTTCTTCTTTTTCGGTCACATACTCAATGGTCTGGGTGGCCTTCAAGGCCATAAGGTCTGCTTTATTATTTTCTGATAAAGTATTTAAAATAACATTGGCCTCAAGCAGGACCTTTTGATAATCACCCTCAGAAAGTCTTTTCTGTAAAACTTCCAGGTCTGCATCAATCCCATCTTTTTTAAGGTTCTCAATGTCTTTGGCTATGTTTTTGATATCCTGTTCAATCAAATTCTGTTTAGTAAGTTCGGCGGCATATAATAGTGTTTTTGCTGCTTTGGCCTGTAATGGTGCTATCAGCAAGGCAAGCGCCGCTGCCTTTGCCAAGCTCGGAGTAACCAGATCTGCTCTTTTTGTAGCCAGCGCGACAATGTACGGAAGTGTAGCAAGTAAAGCGGCGGAATATGCGGTTGCCGGTGCTACCAGTTCCGCTATCTTTGTGGCCCGTGCCAGGTATGGGACAACCAGCTCTCCTTTTTTTGTGACATACAATTGCATTGCCGTGTTCAGTTCAGTCATGGCGGTCACAAGGTTATTCGTAGGAGTGATTCTCCCTTGGGCTTTTATTTCATATTCATTCCTTGCGGAAGCCAACGCCAATTTTTTTTCCGCAACTCCCAGGCTTGTGGAAGTCAAAGCGTCCTTAATCGTTAATAAATATTCTTTCAGGCCTGCTATTTGTTCTTTAATAAAAACATGTGACAGTCTTTCATCAATTAAATCTTCACTAAGCGCAATATTGGCCGTTTCAGCCGTGACCAAACTTTCTTCGGCGGTTATGAGATCCTGAAGGTATGGGATGATCCCAAGCTTTTTTTGGGCGGTTACAAGTTTCTGCTCTGCCAGCTGCACTTCATATGGGAATGTCTGTCCTTGATTCTCAACAATCTCTTTTTTTAATTCTTCTGTTTCAATTTCAAGGAGAGTTTTGGCATTAAGGATTGCTATTTGCCTTAACCCAACCTCAACTGCCAGAGCAGCAAGGGCCTGCTCGTTACCGTCCATTACCGACTGATTGTATGCCAGTTCCCGGGTAAGAGCGTCCATAAGCCCAGCCTTTTCAATCTCCCAAAGAGTGACAGATTCTTTGTATGAAAGATCATAATCAATCCCTTGTTGTGCAAGCTCACGCTCAATGGCTCGGGCCGTGATATCATAATTCAGGCCGGACAATGCCTGTTTAATGTTCAGCTCCAAAATAGTGGCGCCACCAATAAGATGTCCAGGGACTGCGGTAAAATTACGAGAGGCAACATTATTCAGTAGCCCCTGCCGTTGGCTGACAAAATCCTCAATGATAGGAGTTTTCCCTCTATACCATTCAGATCCTTCTGAAATTTGGCTCATACTGCTATCTCCTTAAAAGAACCGGGATTATTTCAAATGATTCAAGCCTTTCAAACTCAGATAGCCTGATCTCCCAGTCGCGGCCATAAAGATTCCTGCCGACAGGGATTTTATTCTTTCTTAAAGTACAAATGGCTGACCCGGAACTTGTTGTGGCTTGCAGGACAGTCTTATCAATGATCCCGTTTACAAAGGCCGCTCTAATTCGTTTACTGCGTGAAAGTCCAAAATTGGTTTTGTTCCAGACAACACCGGTATGAATTGTTTGCCCATCATCGGTATCCCCTGTAAACTTAAATAAACCATTTTCATTTAATCCGTATATTTCTCCATCAAACTCAATAAAAGAATTAAAAAAAGGTAAGCTGTGGATTGACGGCAAAAGCTTTTCCGTATCAAGAGAAAGAATTAAATATGGGGCTTCGTCCAAAAGGATGCCAGCTAAAACATTCAAGGAATCCATGACAACAGGAGAAAAAATTCCCTGAATATATTCATCGACATCAATGGCAAAAGATTCATCCACTATGAATGGCATGGAATGATTGAATAATGACGAATCAGCATTTATAATAGAGTCCTCAATCAGGTCTATAGAAATTGCTGAATTAAGACTGCTATCGATTATTGTGATCCCATCTTCAATTAAAAACATGACATCGTTCGTAGGTGCTGCCGTATCCTCAATCGGGAGCTGATCTTCAGCTATCAAAGAGGTTGTGGTTAATTTAGAACTTTCTCCGGACAAAGCCATTTCTTCTAAAATGGTAAAATTAAGAACAAGTCCCATTAAATTACACTCCCATTTATTTCCAAAACTTCGGATATGTTTTCAGTATAATTCCCAGCGACACCAGTTTCAGTGAATTCATCCTCTGCGGTAAAAAGCTCTGTAAGTTTTTCAATGAATGGGGCAGAAAGGCTCTCTTCAAGAAGCAAAGATTCAAAGGCCTGCTCGTCAAATCCATAAACTCCCTTGCTATTGTCATAAATAAACAAATTGTCTTGAAGGTAATTGTTCCCAAACCAGGAAACCTCATCGCTGTCATTGAGAAAAAGATGTTCCAGGAATTTAAAGCCAAGAGCCCTTTGTACATTATCCGTGATCACAAGGCCCATTTCTACTAAATGATGCCAGCCAAATACCAAGTTGTCATATGTAAAAAGTTTTTCATCTGATAGATTATTGAAATACCATAGGGGTACTATCTCATGTCTCATATTGACAATATCTGAGGATACAGGATAAACAGCCTTCCATACACCAGGAGTGCCGGGCGCCATTTCGAATTCCAGATCGAGGCTCTCGAAACAGGTATCCCAAAACGCAAGGCCAACGGTTGCCGTGCCATCTGTTGGAAAATGTACGTTGTCCCCAATTTCTTCCCAATAAGTATCGACGCCGTGAATAATATCAATGGACATATGACAAAGATCCACGGGTGAAACAATGGGCTCATGAATCACATTAATTGCAACCTGCTTTATCCTGGAGGGGAATCCAAAGACCTCATTGAAATCAAGAAATTCTTCTAAAAACATAAGATGGTACGGATCAAAAGATTCTGTTAGGGCAAGCTCTTCTTCGATCATATCGACGTTCACGGTATATGCAACATCAACCGAGTCAAGATATTCATACAAAAGGTCGTCATAGACCAAGCCAGCAATATTGACATTGCCCTGCATATAAGTGGCATACCACAAATAATCTTCTACCTGATCCTGATATACAGTCATTTAAGCCTCCGTGACGATTTCGGACAAACCAATAGATTCATCTAAAAATAATTGGTGTACAAGTTGTGTGGATTCAAAACCAAACTGAGTCCCGTCTAACATCTCCCATGTCCAGGCCACGGCAAGATTAGGAACCACACCATAATAAAGGTCCAAGGGTTTATATGTGTGCTGATCGACTGAAATCTTACCGCTGGTTTCCCTGGATATAATATTGCCGGAAGGCTTCGTCAAAGCCACAAGGCCCTTGTCAAAATCTTCGCTATCATAACTAAAAATATGTTTAATGAAAGTTGTGAAATTGACTGCAATTGGATTGTTCAAGCCTATCGGACCAGGAGCAATATCATTTTTCATGTAATACAATTCCTGCAACAATTCGGCGTCAGCTTCGATATAGTCTTGTGCTGCCTCTGTAAAATCAAGGGCCGGGCTATTGACCAAGGAGGCATTCGGATCGACAAGAGGGCCTGCTTTAACCTGATTCTTATATCCAACCCAATTGCTTACATCCCCGGTTTGTTCAGGGTCCGGATACAGGGTTGAGATATGAACAGGTCCCAGAAAGTCATCATGGTAGCCGCCATCTTCGTTACAGATATAGAAATGATCAATTAGCCAATTCACGTCAGAATAATATGCCTGGTAATAATCCAGTGTATGAAATCTGAACTTAACGGCAACATTGTTGTAATATGACCCAGGGTCCGAAGGATTCCCAGCCCACTCAGTATATTTACTATTTACTACATTTTCTTTTGTGACAATAGTTACACCATTCAAGGCAACCTTTACCGTTCCGTTGCTGCTTTCGGCACCGGTTGAGTCTGAGTAAAACTCAAGGAAATTTTTCCTGAATTTATTAATAGGGATACCTTCGTCCGGAGCAATTGCGGTAAGGGTCGCGTCCATATTGTCATAATGAATATCTATGGTCCCATTTTTCCGGTAATATACAGAGATCATAAACAAAACATTGCCATCCCCCCACATACTGATAATACCATTCCCAAATTTTATATCCATTTTCGTCCATTTCATGAATGGCATGTCACCCCCGGCGATAACGTCTGCAACGCCGTCTCTCATTTGAAGGCCACCAACAGATATCCCAAATACAAACCGCCTTGAATCAGGAAGTAGAGGCGTGGAAAACTGATTATTCGTTTGTTTATAACCATAAAGGGATTGTTTATGTTGATCCCCTAATTCCAATGGGGTTGACGTTTCAGCATTGAAAAATTCATCGGAAGGGGCGATCACCATTGGTGGGTAGGTGCCGCCGTCGCCAATAATTCCTTCGTAGCCATAAAGCTCATCAAGATCAGCCGTATCTTTCACTTGATCAAAATTTTCTGAAAGGATAATCACAATCGTTTCCTCCTAATCTAAGCTTTCTTCATATTCTGAAGCAAATTGACCGGTCCTGTCACCCTCATTGGATTCTTGCTCAATGGGTTCTATCTGCCAGCTATTGATACAAAGACCAAGCAAGAATTCATGGCGCCATTGCTGGGTTAATACCTCGTCTGTAATGCTGAATTGGTTTGTTATTACTGCGACAAACCATCCATTATAGTGTTCTTCCTCTAAATCAAATGTCTCCGGGACCAGCTCATGTATCCCAACAAAAGAAACTGAATCAGGATATAAGGTTTCCGCAACCAGCTCATGCCCGCTAAAAATGTAGGATGAATCCATCTGGAAGCCATCTTCTATTAATTCTTGATTTGTTTTAACAGAATCAGTCATCCCTAAATCATCCAGGATTGTAAATCCCTTGCTGAGGCTGTCTACATCTGCCATGTCGAAACCGTCCTGGAATTGTTCAACCCAGAATTGATATCCGGTATCTATGGCACTGAAGGCCTCTTCAATCACTTGCAACCATGTGATTTGTGCTTGATCAGCAAAACCTATTTCATCTTGCACAAACAAATATGTCCACGGGATTTCATCATGGAGATAAAGAATACTATTTACATA
>CAYWGN010000152.1:0-12710 GCA_964457495.1 uncultured Desulfobacula sp. | reverse complement strand
TCCGCTGGGCAACCTGCAATATTTTTTCAACCCAGGATCATGCTGCAGCAGCCATTGCAGAAAAAGGATCTGCAGCAGTATTTGCCTGGAAAGGTGAAACCCTTGAGGAATTCTGGTGGTGCACGGAACAGGCACTGACCTGGCCGGATGGTTCAGGGCCTGATATGATTGTTGACGATGGAGGGGATGCAACCCTTTATGTGCATCAGGGCGTGAAAGTGGAAAAAGACCCTTCTGTGCTTGATAATAAAGCCAATAGCCTGGATGAGAAATGCCTGATGGACAGGTTGAGGGTAAGTTTTCAGAAAGACCCAAAAAAATGGATTCAAATTGCGAAAAAGATCCGGGGTGTATCAGAAGAGACAACAACGGGTGTTCACAGGCTGTACCAGCTTGCTGAAAAAAATGAACTGCTTTTTCCTGCCATTAATGTCAATGATTCCGTGACCAAATCAAAATTTGATAATCTTTATGGATGTAGAGAATCCCTTGCAGATGGGATCAAAAGAGCCACTGATGTCATGCTCGCGGGTAAAACCATTGTTGTGGCTGGCTATGGTGATGTAGGTAAAGGGTGTGCAGCATCCATGAGAGGGTATGGAGCTATTGTCTGGGTAACTGAAATTGATCCTATCTGTGCTCTTCAGGCAGCCATGGAAGGCTATAGGGTGGTGACAATGGAAGAGGCTGTTCCCCATGGAGATATTTTTGTGACAGCGACAGGTAATTACCATGTTATTAAAGGTGAACACATTGAACTAATGAAGGATGAATCCATTATCTGTAATATCGGACATTTTGACAGTGAAATAGAAATGAGTTATCTGGATAACAACCCAACAGCCGTGAAAACAAATATCAAACCCCAGGTGGATAAATGGACATTGGAATCCGGCCGTTCTGTCATCGTTCTTGCTGAAGGAAGACTTGTGAATCTTGGTTGTGCAACCGGACATCCCAGCTTTGTGATGAGCAATAGTTTTTCAAACCAGACCCTGGCTCAGATGAAGCTTGCCAAAGAAGATCTTGAAATGAAAGTTTATACACTGCCCAAGGAACTTGATGAAGAAGTTGCAAGATTTCATTTGAAAAATCTTTCCGTAACTCTGACCAAGATGACCCAGGAGCAGTCGGATTATCTTGGGATTCCCATCAACGGCCCCTTTAAAACCGATCTGTACAGATATTAGATGTTTGGAAATTATGCTTACAGGCGATTCAGTTCCATGCTGGGTCCCTGTAAGTTTATTTTTTTAAACTGACCAAAACCTCAATTTTTATTCTTTTATTTCAACTTGTTACATTTTTTTAAATAATTTCAGCTATTTTAAAGTTCAAAATTTTGAACTTTTATGGGGTAAAATGATGATAAAAGATTAAAGAAAATTTCAGAAAGTAAAAAATTAGAGAAAAAATATTTAAAAAATCAAATAAAATAAGAACGTTATGGTTTTTATGAATTAAAATCAAAGAGGGTGGCACGCCAATTGCTCTTATTAATAATTAACATAACAAATATTAATTTTTTCATCTTTTTTTCCTTTTCTAAAAAAGGCTGCTTCCAAACAAAGCAGCCTTTTTTAGTTTTTACGAATCATTTTGTATCAAGGCAATGATTTCATCATTTTTTGGGAATTTTTTGGTCTGATATTTTGAAAAAACAATTTTCCCATCCACAATCACTTCATATACCCCATTTGATCCGGGAATCAGTTCGGGTGATATACCAAATTCTTTTTTAATGATATCTGCCAGACCGGCAGCCCTTGGTTCATAGTTTCAGACTGAGCAATAATTAATTTTTATATCCATAGGTTTTCCTTTTATTTGAAAGTTGAGGTTTATATTTACCAGTTAAAATGAAAATATTCAAATCAGATTTTTAAATATCCAAACAAAAAGCTCGACTTTCAATCAAATTTGTTTTAATGCAAAAAGCAAAAATAATATTATAACAGGAGATCATATTTATGCTTTTTCATATGCCGGCAAGACTTTATTTCGGATCAGGAGAAATTGACAATCTTAAACTAATCATTGATGAATACTTGAAAGCCAAAAATCCAGTTCTTGTCACTGATAAAGGAATTGTTCAGGCAGGTTTGCTGGAAAAGGTATTGGTACAGCTTCCAGGGATAAAAATATTTGATGAGATTGAAGCAAACCCGAAATCCAATACCATCAATAGGATTGCCAGGCAGATTCGTCAGCTCAATTCTGACCTGGTCATTGGATTTGGTGGGGGAAGTCCTCTTGATGCAGGAAAGGCCCTCGCCCTGCTTGCAACAAATCATGGAAATATTGAAGATTATGAAGGAAAAGAGAAATATAAGAATGATCCTTTGCCCTTTCTGGCCATTCCCACAACCTGCGGTACGGGAAGTGAAGTCACCTGGGTTTCTGTGATTACAGATGTGAACAGAAAATTTAAAATGAGTATAAAGGGTCCTAAAATGTATCCCGCCGTTTCCATTGTCGACCCGGATCTGATCAAAACCCTGCCGCCGTCAATCATTTCCTCCACAGGCCTTGATGCCCTGACCCATGCAGTTGAAGCCTATCTTTCAAAGCCTGCCACCCTTATTACAGACAATCATGCCGTCAAGGCCGTTAAATTAATATTAGGCGCCATTGAAGGAGCATATGATGATATCAAAAATCATCATACAGATCGTGAAAATCTGATGTTTGGCTCAACCATAGCTGGATTTGCCTTTGGTAATTCAGATGTGACAGCCGTCCATTGTATTTCTGAATCCATCGGGGCCTTGTATGATATCCCCCATGGCGTGGCAAACTCAATCTTTCTGCCACATGTACTTTCCTATAATCTGCCAGATTGCTTTGTGAAAATGGCTACACTGGCAAGGCAGACCGGAATTGCTGAAGCTGATGATATGAGCGCAGCCAGGTTTTTTATCCAAAATATAAAAGCATTATCAAAGAAACTTGGGATTCCTTTATTTAAGGATTTGAAAATTGGAAAAGACCAGTTTGAGAAAATTTCCCAAATGTCATTTGAAAATAATTCCACGCCTTCAAATCCAAGGGAACTTGGACAGGAAGATTATCTTAAAATACTCGAAAATGCCTATGAGGCATAAAGATTGTACAAGAGAAAATCAAGGAAGGTTCTTTGGCCTATCCTTTTGAAAGGAACTATCCTTAAAAGGATAGTTTTGGTTTTTAATTTTTTTTCTTATCTGTGCGACCGACAATAAAATTTTTTATTTTTTTGAAATAAGGAATCAATAAAATAATAACAATGGCAGCAAACAGATACTGGATCATGTGAAAGCGCTGCTCTAAAAAATCAAAGCAGTAAAACCAGATAATTATGGCGGACAAGGTACCAAGAAATGTGGCGGAAAAATTTCTGAGCAGGCTTAATCTGAGCATGTATCCAATAATGGAGCCCACCACTGGCCCCGTCACGGGGAGAGGGGCCATGACAAAGAAAAAAATACCAATCCAGCCAAAAGGTTTTATCTTGTCTTTTTTTTCAAGGGCCTTTTCAGCCAGCCGGTCAATTAATTTGTTCAACCATTCAATCTTCAGATAATTGGTGGTGCTCAACACAAAGCCGGCATAGGTGAAACAGACAATGAGAACTTCAATATAAAAATTATACATAATGGTGGGAAAAGCTCCATATCCGTTGAGAATACACAGGCCAATGCCAGCAGCCCTACCGCCAAAGATATGGGCAATAAAAACAAGAGCAAGGGTTTTTGCTGTTTGACTTTCCGTGATACCAAAAAATCCGATAAAAGCCATGAGCAGAAAACTTAAAAAAATACCGCTTAATAGCAGTCTGCCTTCTATTGTATTTAACAGGGTATGTTTCATATAAATTCTATAATTTTTAAGGTCATTATTCCAGCCAGAAATTTATAGAGTAAGATAAGAATATTGTCAAGAACTATGTGATTTTCCGGAGACAGGAAAAATTTTCAAGAGCTGCATGAAATAATGGCTCCAGCGTTTGCCCCTGGCAATGGTCTCAGTTTTAGATATTACGTTTTTATTACAATTTTCCACAAAAAAACTGTGATTTTATTCATAGTAACTTTGATAAAATTTGAATTAAGGATGGAGTTTCTGGTTGTGGATAACAACTTGATTTCCCGTTAATATTGATGCTACTATCAAATTGTTAAATAAGACAAAAAAGTTGAACGATTAGATCGAAATTATAAAAACGGATAAACATTTAGAAAATCCCCGGGTTTTTATAAAAATAAATTTGTTTTGATAGGGAGGAAATGATTATGAATAAGAGTATGATATTGTTTTGCCTTGTGTTATTAATTTTATCGTCTGCCATAGTTTTTGCTCACAGCAAAGGCAAGGAGGAAATTATTCTTCAAGGCGGAAAAAGGGGAAATATTACATTTCCCCATCATATGCACCATGGTGTTGTCAATGATTGTATGGTTTGTCATAAAGATTTTTCCAGGGAACCTGGATCACTCCAGGCAGCTAAAGACAAAGGGGCACTTAAGAAAAAACAGGTTATGAATGGGACCTGCCTCAAATGCCATAAAGACAGAAAAAAGGCAGGTGAAAAATATGGACCTGTAAAGTGTTCGGAGTGTCATATTAAATAGTGCCCGCAGTTTTTCTCCCAGTTTATTGAAGGAAATTTAAAATACCAGTGCTATTCAGCGGGAATGCCAGGATTGGCATTCCCGCTGAATAGATTTATTGAAAGTATTTTCAGTTCTACAGGTTGCGTAAAAGCACGGATGGACCGACCCTTTTATTGATATTTATCTTTGATGAAAGCAAAAGATTCATCAATGGCGGTCAGGGCGAGATCCAGATCTTTTTGAGTGTGTCTATAACTGATATAGGCATGGTGAAAGGGGGTGAAAAAGAATCCTTTTCTGATAAGCTGGGTGTAGAAATCTTTTCGTTTACCTTTGTATGCGCCTGTTTCCTCTTTTTTAAAGGTGATGTAGAACATGGGGCCCACACCTGTCAGCTCAGCTCCCACATCATGTTTGTCCATCAAAGATTGAATGCTTTTCATAAAGCCTTCACCCTTTTTCCAGATGTTTTCCAATACTTTGTCCCGTTCAAGGATTTCAATGGTTTTAAGCGCAGCAACAAAGGCCTCACTATTGGGGAAAAAGGTTGAAGAAATGAACAGCTTGCTTTCAGCCGCCATCATGACATCTTTTTTTCCTGTCACAACGGAGATAGGATATCCGTTAGCAATGGCTTTTCCAAGAATTGTCAGATCCGGAGTGACCCCGTAGAGTTTCTGGGCACCGCCCATGGAAAGCCTGAAACCCGTACGAATCTCATCATAGATCAGAACAGCCCCATACTTGTCTGCAATTTGTCTGGCTCCTTCAAGGAAACTAGGCGCAGGAACTTGCATTTTCTGGTGGTTGGGATGGCCAAAAGGGGTCATGATGATGGCGGCCGTATCATGTCCATGGGTTGCCATCAGCTCTTCCAGCTGGTCAAGATGATTGTACTGGAATTCAAAAACATCTTCATAGAATTTTGACGGGATGCCGCCTTTCATCTCAACACACCAGTCATGCCAGCCATGGTAACCGCATCGCATCACCTTAAGTTTTTGTGTGTGGGCCCGGGCAATACGGATGCTGGCCGTGGTGGCATCAGAACCTGTTTTCAGGAAAATGCTCATTTCAGCAGAGGGTACAATCTGGATCAATTTTTTGGCAAGCTCGTTTTGAAATTTCTGGGTCAGGGTGAAACAAAAACCTTTGTCTTTTATCTGTTTGTAAACGGCTTCATCCACTTCTTCTTCACAGTAACCCAGGATGATGGGGCCGTAACCACAGAGAAAATCAATAAATTCATTGCCGTCAACATCAGTCAAGCGGCAGCCCTTTCCCGCATCAAGAAAGATGGGGTATTCCCCGTCAATAAAATCGCCTGGCTTTCTGGCACCCAGGACACCACCTGGGATAAGTGTCAGCGCCTCTTCAAACAATTCCTGGCTTTTGGTGATATTCAGTTTTTCTGTTTCTTTCATGGAAGGCCTCCTGATTTATTTGTCCGGTTCCAACCTGTCTGGTTCAAACATGGAATCAATTTTCTGGGTCTGATGGATTCTGGCACCTCTTTTTAAGAAGGCACCAAGGAATTTATCCGGGTCAATGCAGCCTTCCGGTGCCACCACACCTTTTATAGTCACATCACCGGCCGCCATCATAAGGGATGCGATAGAGGCTGGAAGCCCAGTTCCCGGGGCCATTCTGCCCACCATGTCAGCCGTGTAGGTGATTTTTTTGCCGTCTTTTTCCCCTTTGACAATGACTTTAAGGCCGGAAGACTGTGGACCATTATCCCTTTCCGCAGGAATGGTCTCCCACAGTTTTAAAGCAAGGTCATAGGGGGTGACTTTGGTACCTTTGATATCAATAGGGTCTGTGCCTAAAAGACCTGAGTTTTTTTGCTCCTGTATCAGTTCGTCCACCCATAAAGGAATAAGAGCTCCCTTGATGATCACATTTTTAACCCCTTTGATGTATCTGGGCAGTGTCAAAGGCTGGGGATGTCCCACGTAGCGGACATGGCAGGTGCCTAATGGTTCAAGGAATTGTTCTGCGACAGGTTCGGTTCCGCCTTCCACATAAACCAGTTCTCCATCAATATATTGAGGGATTTTTCCCAGGGTCATATGAAGACTGTGATCCCAGGCAGCTCCTGCAAGTTCAGCAATGCTGACCACCCAGTAAAGATAGATTTCATCAACCTTGTCCAGGCGGTCTGCATACCATTTCACCAGGATATTGTTGGTGCCGGGGTCAGACCCCATGCCAGTGAGAACTGTTATACCCGCTTCTTTTGCCATTTTATCAATCTCAGAGTTAAATAGAATCTGGGTGCCTTCATAATCATCACAGATATCAATGTAATTTACTTTTGCTTCCACAGCAGCTCTGGCTACGGGAACGGCTGTCTTATAAAATGGTCCAGCCGTGTTGATAATCACATTGACTTCCTTGAATGCATTCACCATGGTGTCATGGTCGTTGACATCCATTTTAATGAGACTTGTTTTTTTACTTTCACGCAGTTTTTTTGACAGCCTTTCGGGATCTGGATACAGGTCAGCTAAAATAACAGCTGTAACCTCTTTTTGTTTTATCAGGTCCCTTGCAACGCCCTGACCCATACCGCCGACTCCGCCTATTATTAATATCCGCATGTTTTTTCTCCTGTAGTCTATATTATTTTTTTATCTGCCTGTTTTAATTATTTTGTTTAAGATCCTGTTTCCAGCACCAGTGCTGCTCAGATAACCCGTGATTAAATTCTATTAACAGCTTAATTTGTCATTGATTGTATTTTTTTAAAATAGCTTCCAGCACGGATCCTCCAATGGCCCGTGCTTTCTCCGATATCATGGCGCAATATTCGATATTTCCTCTGGGATCAATGTCTCCAATTTTCAGTTTATTTGCTACCATGGTGTTGTTTCTGATCTGTCCGCGTATGACACCGTCCATCTGTACTTTAACAGGGGTGTTGTCAACATATCCGACAATCTGTCCTTTTTTGACAGGTTCACCGATATTCAATTCAGAATGAAATATCCCTGCACATGGTGCTCTAAGGACTCTTTCATAAGTATATCCGCTGGTATTTCCCGGGATGCCCGTATCGGGTTCAGGGCAGCCCTTTAAAATAACCCTTCCAAGGTTGTGGCCCCTATTGGTTTCTATGACTATATGCACATCACAGCCAGCTTCAAATCCAGGTCCAAGTCCGATAACCAAAGGGGCTTCAAAAAGATTTGTCCCCAGATTTTTCTTGGCAATAATGGCATCAATCACCACATGGGGATGTATTATTTTTATGGCGTTCCATTCCGGATCAACAAGGACGGGGATGTGGTTGTTTTCCCATGCCCTTTGGATCTCATCTGAATGAAGGACTTTTTTGGCCTTAACCCCTTCCACAATAATTTTTCCATCATGTATGGCTTCGCAGAAACTGACCTGCCTTCTGACGGCCATGGGGCTGGGGGTCTCCATCATGAAGATATTTTTAAAATTTGATTGAAAAAGGCGATGGGCAGTACCTGTGGCCATTTCTCCTGCGCCTTTTACAGCAATAATAAGATCTTTTATCTTTTCTGTTTTCATTTTTGTTTAATATCCATATTTACAAAGACTTGTTTGCATGAAAAGGTGGTAGCTGTTTCAGTACCAGTTTATGAGAATTTTTGGGTGTGTTTAACATGATGAAACGGCCCTGAACTTATCTGCCAAAGGAACAGACGGGATAGTGGCAGACCTTGCAGTTCATGCACAACCCCCCATGTCCCAGGGCTGCAATATCATCCCCACTGATTTTTTCACCAGTAAGTACCCTGGGGAAAACCAGGTCAAATACAGTATGTTTGTAATAAAACACACAGGCAGGCAGGCTGATAACCGTTATATCAAAAAGCTGTGAGATCATGAGCATGGCCCCGGGAAGAACTGGGCTTCCATAAAACATAACATCTGCTCCAGCCTTGATAACGCCCTGGCGGGTGACATCATCCGGGTCCACGGACAGTCCCCCCGTGGTAATGATCAGCTCACACCCCAGGTCTTTTAATTCCAGGATAGCAGTGGAAATGGCTGTAATATCGTCGGGTACAAGAATTTTTTTAATAAGGGTACATCCGGCCTGGGTGATTTTTTTGCCCACGGATGGACCAAAATCATCTGTAATCAGCCCGTTATAGACTTCAGAACCAGTTACCACTGCACCCACTTTTAAGGATTTATAGGGAGTGACGGATAAAATGGTTCCAGTTTCTTTGGCCAAAGCCTCCAGTGCCTCGATCTTTTTTGTGGGGATGGTCAAAGGAATGATCCGGGTGGCAGCAATGATTTCCCCTTTTTTGCAGGGAAAGGTGTTTTTCAAGGTGGCAACAATAATGCTCTCCATCTTGTTGACCTTGAGCAGGGCATCAACATTAATGTTTAGAAGACCTGCATGGGGGGTGATAATATTGATTTTGCCTTCCTGGGGTTCGGAAAATTCCAGGGCTGGGTCTGAAATAGCCCTGGAAATTCTTCGGGCTGCATCGTTTTCATGGAGCTGGTCCTTTCCAAGATCAAGAACATAAAGGGTTTGTTTTCCAATTTTCAAAAGTTCAGGGATATCCTCTTTTTTTACAACATGTCCTTTTTTAAACCCCACCCCCTTGAATTTTCCCCGGATAATCCGTGTCATGTCGTGGGCAATAACAGTTCCAACAGCATCTTCAACTTTGATTTTTTTCATTTATATATCCTGAGTGTAATCAATTCTTTGCGTTCTTTATTGTGAATCATTCCTGGTTTTTCCTTTAATGGCAGCCAGAATTTTGTCCGGGGTTAAGGGGAAAGAGTCCATGTAAACACCAATGGCATTGCTCACGGCAGCACTATATCCTTGTGCTGCAGACATGGCAATGGACATGCCGGCTTCCTTGGCCCCGTATGGTCCTTTTGGATCAATGGATTCCACGATGATATTATTTATTTTAGGAGGCATGTCACAGGCCAGGGGCAGCTTGTAATCAAGCATGTTCGTGTTGATGCACCGGCCATCCTTCCATTCATGGTATTCCGTGAGCATGCCGCCCTGTCCGCCCATGGTAAGGGCGCCTTCAAACTGGCCTTCAAGAACCAGGGGATTTATCCCATACCCCACATCCTGAGCAGCAGTTACTTCCAGCACCTCAACCTGTCCTGTTTCAGGGTCTACCTTGACTTCAACAATGGTGGTGCCAAAGGAAAAGGCTTCGCACATCTGGCCATAGGGGTTTTTAACCCATTCTCGTTTCATATCCACCCTTGGCCAGTAACCGCCTTCAGCATTAACAGAAGTGAAATTTAAAAGACTGATTCTCACCACTTTTTTAATGGGGATGGATTTTGCAGGATCATCTTTGACAAAAATCAGGCGGTTTTCAGCCTTAAGCTGGTCAGGATCAACCTTTAAAATTTTGGCAGCCACTTTAAAAAGCTTTTCCCGGCAGTTTTGTGCCGCGATTTTTACAGCATGGCCGCCCACAAAGGTTGAAACCTGGGAATATGATCCAGGATCAGAAGACGTGGTTTCTGTATCGGCCGAGACCAGATGGATGTCTTCAGGCAGAAGACCCAGCTCTTCAGCTGCAATCTGTACCAGCATGTTTTCATTTCCCTGGCCGTTGTCCACAACTCCTGACATGACTGTTGCTTCCCCGTCCTCGTTGAATTTGATAAAGGATTGGGAACCCCCGCGGATACCCATGGGAAAACCCGTCTGCACTGAATTGGTGCCGATACCGATACCGTGGAAGGGTGGCAGTTTCCCCCATTTTTCCTTGAAGCCTGAGCGTTCAACTGCCTTGTGGATGGTTTCGTCCATGGCACAGGAGTCCACATAGGATTTGGTACTGGTATATTCACCCGGCTGCCGGGAATTTCTTAATCTCATTTCCACAGGATCAATGCCAAGATGGTCTGCAATCATGTCCAGCTGGGTGTCAAGCCCACAGGCAAAACCACGGCCATGGGTTCTTATCATGCCTCTGATGGGTTTGTTGGTATAAATTCGATACCCGTTGTATCGAACACTTCCCATTCGATAGGCCTGTTCCATGGAAAGAAAGGGGACACTTGTGGCAATGGGGCCTGTGCTGGAATAGGCACCCCCATCCATATAGCAGGTGGTTTCTCTTGCAAGGACCTGGCCTTTTTCGTCGACTCCTGTTTTGTGGGTGGTGATCATGGCATGGCCCTGGCGGGTGCCAATGGTATTTTCTTCCCTGGTGAACTCGATTTTAACCGGTTTGCTGGTTTTTTTTGCCAGAAGAGCACAGATATAATCTGCCGGGCAGATCTCGGATCGACCCCCGAAGGCACCGCCAATGGCTATTTTTCTGATCTTTACCTTGTGGAGGGGTATCTTGAATGAATTGGAAAGCGGTTTGGATTTCATATGGGGCCCGCCATTGGGGCACCATACTTCCAGGCAGTCTTCATGGTCGAATCTTGCCACAACAGCATAGGGTTCGGCCTGAAAATAGGATTCTTCAGGTGCCACAAAGGTGTCTTCCCTGATATAGAATGATTTTTTAAAGTTTTCATCCACCTGTCCTGTATCAATATTAACATGTATGTTTATATTGTTGGGAAAGTCCTCATGGATGAGTTCCGTCTGTGATGCCATGGCTTCCATGGGGTCAAATACAGGGGGCAGTTCTTCGTAGGTGATCTCAATGAGGTCAAGGGCCTTAAGGGCTGTTTCCTCATCCACAGCAGCCACGCCTGCCACTTCATCCCCGATGTATCTGGCCTTCTGGGTTTGAATAAACTGCTGGTCACGGGTATAGGCAAATACCCCCCATTTGACACCTTCCGTATCTTTACCAGTGACAATAGCTTTTACACCGGCAAGAGCCTCAGCCTTTGAAATATCAATATTCAAAATGCGGGCATGGGCATAGGGGCTTCGTTTTATTTTCCCCACCAGCATGCCAGGCAGTTTTAGATCGGCTGTAAATTTTGCCTTTCCCATAACCTTGGCCCTGGAATCAACCCTGGGCATTCTTTTTCCGACGATGGTGTAGTCAGACATATGTAACTCCTTTGTTTACTCCCCTGGTTTACAATCGGGGCAATGGTCCTGTGGATTTCCGGCATGGGCTACTGCCGTAACAATTTTTGCATATCCCGTACACCGGCAGATATTACCCGCAAGGGCTTTTCGAATGGTTTTTTCATCGGGATTTGCATTGGCCTTGAGCAACGCATCTGCACTCATTAGCATCCCGGGCGTGCAGAATCCACATTGAACGGCCCCGTGATCAATAAAGGACTGTTGAAGGTCTGATAATTTTTCCCCGTCTGCCAGACCTTCAATAGTTGTTATGTTAACCCCCTGGGCTTCCAGGGCAAGGGTCAGGCAGGACCGGACAGGCTTGCCATCCATATGAATGGTGCAGGAACCGCACACGCCTTCGCCGCAACTCTCTTTTGATCCCGTCAGATCCAGTTGGTCCCTCAATACTTCCAAAAGGGTATCGTTGGGGTAAACCATGACCTTGCAGGGAGTACCATTTATATTTAAAGTGATTTGAATTTTTTCCATTTTAAAAATACTCCTATCTCATCTATTATGCCTTTATTGATGCCCAGCCTGTTCCAGAGCCCGGAGCACCATTTGGTAGACCATGGCACACCGGTATTCAAGGGTTGCACCGACATTATGAACGGCAAATGCTGAAGCACTGTCCATAGAAGCCTGGGCAGCTTTTTCAAATGCCCGGGAATCGTTAAGTTTTTTTTCCTTTAAGGACGCGGATGCCTGGGCAAGGAAAAGCGGGGATCGGCCCATGGCACCCACAACGATCCTTGCCTCTTGTATTTCATTATTAGAGGAGGACTTTAACAGAACACCTGCACAGACAATGGGGTAATCAATGGCAGACCGATAGGCCAGTCGATGATAGGCACTTTTTGCCCCCTGGATGGGGATGATGATTTCCTTTAAAAGTTCATGGGATTCGCAGGCATGCGGCATGATACCGTCCGTGGTATAAAAATCTGTAAGCTCCACGGTTCTTTGTCCGTCTTTGTTTGCCAGGATGAGACCGGCACCTAATGCCATGAGGGCTGTGGCGCCATCTTACTGGCAGGTGGAGTTGCACCGGTCGGATTCATCCCGGGCATAACAGATCTTTCCCCCGTCCT
>CAYWGN010000151.1:0-12808 GCA_964457495.1 uncultured Desulfobacula sp. | reverse complement strand
TTGAACATAAAATCCGAGCCCACATTCCGGGCTGCCATTTCAACATTATGGGTGGAGAGCTTGGGATCGCTCACATAGCCTGATTCAGGCACATAGACAGCCCCGTTTATGCTTTTCCCCGTGGGCTTTCCAAAATCAGGATCATCCATACGTTTCTGGGGATGAAAAGAATGAAGATCAGGGTTGGGTATATATTGCTTCATGTCTTCCGGGGTCAGTTCCAGGTAGCCCACGCCAAGGGCATCCAGAGATTCCATCACAGGGGCCAGGTTCTTGTTGTGTTCAGATTTGTAGACCATGGCTCCCGTATTTTTGTAATAAGCCATGCCGTCAGGATCAATGGTCTTCAGGTATTTTGGCCAGTCCAGCCAGTAATAATAACCTTCCCGGGCCAGGGCCACCCCTTCCGGGGAAGAATAGTAAAGCCGGATAATGGCACATGATCCTGCAGTGGAACCAAAGCCCGAACCGCCCAGCTTGTCGATGCTCAGTGTTTTATAGCCTTTCAAAGCCAGTTCATAGGCAATACTGTTGCCGATGATTCCAGCACCAATGATGATGGCATCATATTTTTTTTGGGTCATTTCTTTTTTCTCCACGTGCAATAATTATATTTATAGTAATCAATATTCCAGGATAATATGAAAATTATCCCTTTTTTAATTTAGCGAGAATTTCCTTTTCACCTTCTCTTTTCAATCGGTCCAGTTCTGAAAGGATTTTATCGCTTAAGGGCTCAGGCTTATGGGTTTCGGCAATTATTCTGACTTCTTGTTTCACCCTGTCTTCCATTGTGGGTTTGCCGGCATCTTTCCAGCCATCAATGGCCTGGCGGTTCATAAGTTTAGCATTCGACAGCTCTTTTTTAAAATAATCCATAGTGTGTTGCTGAACCAGAAAATGACCACCAGGCCCCACATCTTCCATGATCTGCCTTGCAATGGTTTCTCTGTTTACGGTAATGCCTTCCACAAAACGCTTTGTCATACCGATCACTTCGTTGCCCATGACCAGCTGTTCAAGGGAGCAGGCCATGCCCGAAGCCAGATACCCGACATCATGGATAAGGTTCAAGCCGGAAAGCCCCTGGCTCAATATTGAAAAAGCACTTTCAATGCCTGCCTGGGCATCCATCAGTTTTGAATCAGTTCCACCTGCTAAGCCCCAGGTAGGCAGATTAAAGGACAGTGCGACTTCTGCCTGGGCAGCAATTGCCAGACTGTTTTCAGGTGCACCCATTGTCATGAGGGCTGTTTTCATGTCAAGAATACCGACATTGCCGCTCATGGCAACAGGACATCCTTTTTTCCGCAACTGGGCAATGGTGATATGAATAAGTGCTTCTGCCGTGATCTGAGTGATAACTCCTGCCAGGGTTACCGGGCCTGTGGCACCTGCCTGGACAGTGGAACCTGGCAATTGTGGCATAAACCGATCGGCTGCAATAAAAATACGCTCTATGACTTCATCGGGAAAGAAAAACGGTGCGATAGCCTCTGGATAGAGAATAACAAATGGTTTCTGGCTTAAGTTTTCCTGTCCCCCGGCAATCACGGCCGCCATCTCATAAACATATTCACAGCCAAGGGCTGTATAACCGATAAAAACAGCCGGTTTTGTCGTGTTGGAAACCATGGCTTCAAATTCATGGACATCTGCAGCATCTGCCGGCACATCCTGGGCACTTCCCATGGGCATGACAAAATCAATGCCATCCAGGTAATCTGCAACTTTTCCACCTAGTTCAATATCCTTGATACTGGTATTCCGGAATTCACCGGTAAATGCATCCAGTGTAAAGGGACTGGCAGTGGATGTGCCATAATGGCTTTTTTCTCCTTCAACTTCCATTGCCCGCTTGCCGTTCCTGTCATATATGGTCCAGCCATTGGGGGTTGTAACCAGGCATTCTTTTACAATATGCCTTGGAATTTTGATATTGTTGTCCTTAACCCATGCACCGGCCTGTTTCATCATTTTATGAACTTCTTTGTGCCGGCATTTAAACCCGACTCTTTCAATAATATCAAAGGCGGCCTGTTTTATTTCCCAGATCTGGTCCTCGGTAAAAATCTTCATACCAACGGATCTTGTTTGAATGTTTGAAGACTGAATCATTTTTTTCCCTCCAATTTGATAAAATTCGTTTTATAGGCCGGTTCAGGAGGGATTCCTTTTTCATCCCACCCCATGGCAGTGTAGTACTCCTGTAACATGGTTTCAAAATTTTTCAGGGTTAATCCCTGGTCGCTTTCTTTGTTCATAAACATTTCAGGAAGCTTATCTTTAATATCCCCTTTTTCATGGCGGATATTGAAAAGCTTTTCAAGGGTTGCAATTTTTTGTCCTGCATCAAAAAGATCTTTTTTTGAAAAACTTAAATCCGTCAGTCCGTTGATAAGTATTAGTTCGTTTACAAGGTTAAAGGATCTTAAAAGAGATAATACGGGTACCTTGCAAAGGCCCAGGCTATCAATAATGATATTGGTGGTAACTGCTTTTTTTATCACCCACCCTTTTGCACAAATGGATTTAATATTAACTGCTTCTTTAGTTCCAAATTCTTTTATTGCTTCTTCTTTAGTCCAGCTGTATTCAAGGGATGCATACACATTATTATAATCACCACCCCGGCTTGATACGGCATATCCAAGGGCAGTGCCCATAATGGCTGACGGATGATAGGCAGTAAGTTCTAACCCCTTTATATGGGCAGCATAGTTAGATGCACAATTTCCAATGAGTTGGGCTGCCTTTCTTACGCCTTGACTTAAAATTTTGCCAAGACCCTTACCCTCAACCATCTGATAAATTAATTTTTCCATGGTTTCAGCATTGCCCCAGGAAAGGTCGAGACCTCCAATTAAATTGTCGGGTAATATTTTTTTTTCAAAAAGGTCCATGGCAAAGGCAATAACAGAGGCAGCTGAGGTGCTGTCGATTCCCAGACGGGAACACAGATTATCCAGTTTAATAATCTGGGTAAGGTCTTCAAGACCGCATTTTGGGCCCAGGTTAAGAACAGGTTCAAATTCAGGCCGTGTAAATAGCTCCTCTTTCTCCAGTCCATCTAACTTAAGGTCAGCTTTGCATTGTACAGGACATCGAAAGCAGCCGCTGGACCGGACAATATTTTTATCAAGCTTTCTTGCATCTATTTTTTCAATGTGTCTGGTTCCTATTTTACCATAATTTTTCCTGCCCATGACCCCAAGGTCGTTTACCCATTTTACATATCCTGAACTGCCATATTTTGAAAAAAAATTAAACTCAGATGACTTTTTTATTTGAGACACATAGGCCTTAACAGCTTCTTTCTGTGTTGGTGTGGTCGCAGGAAAATGTTTATGGCTTCCTTTACAAATCACAATTGCTTTAAGATTTTTTGATCCCATGACCGATCCCATTCCCGTTCTACCGGCAGCATGATCTTTTTCAGTCATAATCACGCCAAACCTTACCTTGCCTTCTCCTCCAGGCCCGATGGTCAGGATCTTTAATTTTTTATCTTTATGGGATTGTTTAATAATCTCCTGGGTTTCAAAAGTATCACGTCCCCACAGATGGGATGCATCCTCAAGACGGGCTCCATTTGAATCAATATAAAGGTAGACTGGTTTTTGCGATTTTCCTGTTATGATGATGGAGGCAATGTTACAGGACCTGAGCCAGGCGCCGGCATACCCGCCAATATTTGAACTTCCCAATATTCCTGTCAAAGGTGAGAGCGAATTAATATGCAGCCTTGATGAGGTTGGAGCAGATGACCCTGTAAGAAGGCCGCATGATAGCAGCAGCATGTTATCAGGAGCCAAAGGCTCTGTTTCGGGAGAAAGATGATGATAGAGATACCAGATATTAAATCCACGGCCTCCGATATACTCCAATGCAGTTTCAGGAAATGCTGAAAGACAGCACTGATCTGAGTTTAAGTCTACATTAAGCAATTGTCCAAATTGTTTTGCCGAACCTATGTTCCTGTCTCCATTCATAACCTGGCGCCTTTTATAAAAACATGTCTTTTATCATACAAAAGCCGTGCCGTCATATTTTTTTTAAAATCAGCCATTGTCCAAAATTCTTGTAATCTCTGGTATGATTTCTAAAGCATCAGCCTTCACGTAATAATCACAGTTTGATATGATGGCGGCATTTTCATCCTTATTGATGGCGATAACCATTCCCGAGGTTTTCATACCGGCAAAATGCTGAATAGACCCGGATATACCACAGGCAATATAAACCTTTGGGCTTACTTTTTCTCCAGTCTGCCCCACCTGCATGGAATATGGCACCCAACCTGAATCCACAGCCACCCTGGATGCTCCGACAGCAGCATTAATCTTTTGGGCACATTGGGAAAGGATGTTGAAATTTTCGCTGTTTTTCATACCCCTTCCTCCGGCAATAATCACATCAGCCTCGGCAAGGTTAATAGTTGTGGCCTTGTCTATTCCGCCTGATTTAATAACCCTGAAACCTTTGGCAACAATTTGGCTTGAATCAAATTTCAAAATCCGGGCCGTGGCTTGAGCCTTGACAGGTTCAACTGCATTGGGCCTGATACCAAACACCAGAACCTCCCCTGTTACTTGTATCCTGGCAATGGTTTTACCTGAATACTGGGATGTTCTTGCAAATTTTTGTTCAAGGTCAACATAAAAACAATCCATGACCAGAGGCGCAAAAAGCAGTGCTGCAATCCGCGGCAAAAGGTCTTTTCCCATTGCCGTGGAAAGACCAAAAACCATGGAAATATTAACCTCTTTAATGGCATTTATCATGGCTTTCGCCCTTATAACCGGGTTGGTCTGCTGGTCTTTTGCAAGACCAATTTCAACGATATTTGTGATGCCAAAGGATTCAAGATCCTCTTTTACACTTGCTGCATCAGCATCCAGGACAAAAGCAAAAACCTGGGTATCCTTTGCCCTTGCAAGGGTGATCATACCAAAATTGGTTTCTTTAACTCTCCCTTTATCCATTTCTATGATGATTCCGATATTTTTCATCATATTACCTTTGCCTCTTGTTTAAGAATTCTTACAATTTCTTTTGCAACGACTCTGGCATCGCCCTTTATCTCTTTTGGGTCCCTGGCTTGGCGCAAAGGTTCCAGTTCAACAATGTGCATTCCTGCCAGAGAATCTTTAATATTTAAATCAGCAAAAACAATTTTTTGGACCAGCTTTTTTTTAGATTTAACCACATCAGGAAAAGTCGGATACCTGGGGGTGTTCAATCCCCTTCCAGCACCGATCACGCAGGGCAAAGACATCTCATAGGTATTGGCAATACCACCGGACAGCTCACAGTCAACAATGGCAATTTTTTCCTCAATATCCAGCTTGACCACGTTTGTGGCAACGGGGAAATCAAATAAAGCCCCGATGCGGAACATGGTCTGCATTCCTTCGGTATCAATGGATTCCTTGCCAGTAAAAATAAGTCCGGGATTTCCGTCCTGTTCAATGGCAGCCTTAAGGGCAAGGGCAGTTACCATGCTGTCATGATTTTCATCACAGTCAATCAGAATACCCCTGTCAGCACCCATGGCCATGGCAGATCGAATTGTTTTTTCCGCATCATTTTTACCAAGACACACGGCAATAATTTCAGAACCTGGATTATTATTTTTAATCTTAACTGCTTCTGTAACGGCATGTTCATCATAGGGATTTAAAAGAAAGGATATGTTTTCATCAATACGATTTTTATCAAAAATGGCAATATGAGCAGCAGAATCAGGAACATGTTTAACACAAATATAGATTTGCATTTGTTATTCACCATTAAAACTTAATCTTAAAAAATATTTGAGCCCAACGCAGTAATCGGGGAAATTGGCGGTTTGCGGTCTTAAGTCCTTGCAGACGGGGTCAGGCTTGTGCAGACGGGGTCAGGCTTGTTTTATTGTGTTTTTATCAATAAATCGACAAAAAAATACAATAATGCAAGCCTGACCCCACTCAAATATAGCAACTCCGAAAGTTGAGATATTTTTACAATGCCGTTTTATCCGTTTACGGAAAAGGAACTATTATAATTGATTTCTCTTTTTCTTGAGAAAAAACCTACATCAGTTGACCTGTCAGTATACTTGAACTTGTATTGCATGGGCTCTTTATCATGATCCAGACCCTTTTCGCATGCATCAATCAACTGGGCCATCATGTGCCCGACAACTGGTGCATTCTTGTACTGGTTGCCACTGGTTCCAATGGCCATGTAATACCCTGGCAGATCTGACTTGTCATAAACAGGAATCCAGTCATCAGAGCAGTCATAAAGATCAACAACCCCTTTGGGCTGATTAGGTACGGAAAGAGTTGGAATCCGTTTGCCAAGCCTGTAGCACTGTGCTTTCCACTGTCCGTCCGTGAGGACATTATCCTTTCCATGCCCGCCTTTGCCGGCATAAAAATCATCAGGATCAACCCATTCCTGGGGATCGCAGTCTGGATCTTCACTGCCGATAAGAAATGTGTTGCCCACTTCCGGACGTACATAACAGCCAATATCTCCATCAGACATGTGGTACCCGTCATTAAGATAATCATAACCTTCAGGTGAAGGACAATACATAACCTCATGACGAAGTGCCTTTGTTTTGATGTTGCAGCCTTCCCATACGCCTTCAGCCATCTTATTGATCTTGAATGAATGGGGCCCGCCCACATTGACAACAATTCCTGCATCAATCTGGGTGCCGTCTTTCAATGTAATACCCATTACTTTTTTATTTTCACTTCTGATATCAACTACTTCGGCATTAAACAAAAATTCAGCGCCTTTTGCTTCAGCAGCTCTCATGATATTATGGGCAGACAGAGCCGGATCATTTACATAACCGCCTTCAGGGCAGAAAATACCGCCTTCAAGCTCTTTTACCGGTTCATCATAAAAGCTCGGGTCTTCAGGACGTTTCACGGGCCAGAATTCGTGAAGATCAGCCACAGAAACCATTTTTTTTATCTTATCATTATCCCATTCTTCGTACTGAACCCCTACTTCATCATAATTTTTCTGAACTTTTTTCCAGTCATGACCCAAGGACTTGAGCAGGAGTGATCCTGTGTTCATGTATTTGGCAAGTCCTTTTTCATCATTTACATTATCCAGATAATTTTCCCAGTTCAACCAGTATTTAAATCCCTCATAGGCCATGGCTACGCCGTCGGCAGTAGAGTAATGGGCTCTTACAATGGCGCATGATCCAGCAGTGGAGCCTTCTCCTGCATCTGGAAGCTTGTCAACAGTAAGGGTTTTATATCCCATTTTAGAAAGCTCGTAGGCAATGGGGCACCCGATGACACCGGCTCCGATAATAATTGCATCATATTTTTTATTCATTTTTTTATCTCCTTCTATTTAGTTCCTCATCGAAAACCATTATTAAAGCTCTTTAATCCAGTTAGTAAACCTGCTTTCGCCAGCAGGCTTCAACCCGAATTCTTCACCGGCATGAAGGAAGGAATCTATCATATCTCTTCCATATCCTCTTGAGCAAGTCAATATCAATCCTGAGCTATCACCATCTTTGTTCAATGTTACAATCTGACATGGCACATGGGATAAAGGGCCCTGAAAAAGGAAAGGTGCCTTTTTTTGAGGATCCATAAAATCAAGTGCTGTCAATTTTTCACAAATTGAAAACACATTTTTCCCCATCAAAGCAATACATAATGTGGATTCTGTAACATCTGTAAACCCTGACTCCCCAGGCATGCTGACATTGTCTTGTGCGTTAAGATTAAACAATGACACCTGGATACGGTTCATACGATTGGCAAGAATACCGTTTTCAAGAACACAATGGCCCGGTGTTTCAGGGATAACAATTCCAAACGGTTTTTGGGCTGCAAGGTTGGCATCCTGTAAATCAAACCGAGGTCTGTGACTCAAATCAACAAGATATGGGCCGTCTCCTTCTCCTTTGTACTCCATTACCACTTCCCAGTTGTCCCTTGTCTCAATTTTAACAGGTATACTTTTAAGAACAACCGGGGAAACTCTTTGTAATTTTTTCATGATTTATCCTTACATTTTCATCCGTTTACCTTCTGGATCATAAAACGGCATTTCAACCACTTTCCCGTAAATCCGGTCATCACCACACTCATCTTCGAAAATCGTAAGCCGGGTGCCGATCTTGGAAAGGGGTGCCTCAACCAGGGCCATTCCCACTGCTTCATTTAATGAAAAACTGTCTCTTGCAGTAGCGATATATCCCCTGACTTTGTCATCCACAATCAATGCGCCATCTCTGGGAGCCCGGGAATTGTTTTCCATTTTAAACCCAACAAGCTTAAGACGGGTCTGGTCTTTCTCTGCCTGGTGCAATGCAACGGCACCAACAGTTTTTGCATCTGCTTTTTTGCGATCCCACAAAAACCCAAGACCCACATCCAGAAGATTCGTCCTCTGTTCAGATTCCTGACCAAGAATAATATGGCATTTTTCCATACGAAGCACGTTCTGGGCTTCAACGCCAAAATTTAAGATATTGAATTCTTTTCCAGCTTCATTGAGCATAAGCCAGACAGCCTTCATATACGAAGATGGTACATGCAGTTCATAGGAAAGTTCGCCCACAAACCCCAGGCGCATGGCTCTTACAGGAATAGTATCACTTATTTTAAACTCTTTGTATTCAGAATACCCAAAAGCCTCATTTGAAATGTCAATATCCACAACTTTTTCAAGCACCTTCCTGGCATTGGGCCCTGAAAGGTTGATCACACCCAGGGAATCAGTAAGATTTACCAGAGCAAAATTCCACCCATCATACCTGGTATGGTATCTGATCCATTCAACGGTCTGTCCTGCACGACCGCTTGAAGTGGTGAAATAATAATCATTTTCTCCCTGCTTGATGACAACCCCATCATCTATCACGCAGCCGTCGTCATTACACATGGCTGAGTATTTGATTCGCCCTTGTTTTACCTTGGACATATCTGATACAAACACCCGCTGGAGTGCTTTTAATGCATCCGGCCCATAAAGCCTGAACTTACCAAGGGTTGATCCATCCAGCATTCCCACGTTGGATCTGACATTTTCAATCTCTTTTTTACAGGATAAATCATTTGAAAAATAACGGGCCCGCTGCCATACGCCAAGATTTCTGAAAATTCCGCCGTCTTTTCTCTGCATCTCATCCATGGGCGTTATTTTGAACATCTTGTGATTGACCCCGGCATAGGTAGAAATCAATGTGGGGACAAGGGGCGGCCTGACATTGGTGGGTCTGATGGAAATATCGGGCAAAGCCTGATATTTAGCCACAAACAAGGGCAGGTTATGACCTGGGATACCGCCCTGGCCTGGCCCTAATCCCGTGGCTGTAAACCGCTTGATCAGTTCGGGAACGTCAAATCCTTTTTCAATGGCCTGTTTGATATTTTTAATGGTTGCATCTTCGTCAAAGCAGATAAAGCTCTTACGACCTTTCACAGGTGCAGTTACAAGTTTTGTTCCCCGATCCGGTCCTGGAAGGTTTTCCAGGACTTTTTTAGCTTCACCTATTTCCCCAATGGAACAATTTTCACAATCAAAGGCAGCCTTTAAACCAGCAAGTGATCCTGATGCTTCAATGGATAAGGGATCATTAATCCCCAAAAGACGACCGGCCGCATGCATTTTTTCCGGTATTTGATCTGGCAGGAAAAAACCCGTATGGTTATCATACTTAAGCGTGCCTTGTGCCACTGTAATATGACCGGTTACCGGTGTCATACCCGCTGATGCCACAACAAGGTCGCAGTCAAAGCTTTTTGAAACCTGGCCGTCAACACTTGCAATGCTGACTTTGTTTACATTTTTTCTGCCATGGGCTTTTGTAGCCACCCACCCTTTTAAAAATAAAATATTCTTGTCCTGTATTTTTTTCAACAGAACCGGGTCTTGTCCATCTTCCCTGATATCGGCAATACATCCAATGGCAAGTCCAAGGTCGTGGAGTTCAAGAGCAGCTTCGAGCCCCAGGTCATGACCAATGCTGAAAACCGCTTTTTTGCCGGCAAGCAGGCCATAGGTTTTGGCCATACGCAGGGCACAACCGATCTGCATGACCCCGGGTCTTTCATTATTATCAAAAATTAAGGGTCTTTCAATACATCCTGTCGCAACAATAACACTTTTGGCTCGAATCTCAATATACCGCTCGTTAAAGACATCTTCTTTTTTCCCGATCTGGAACCCTGTAACCAGGTTGTTGTTATAGGTTCCAACAGCAGATGTATGGGTAAATATCCTTATATTTTCATAGGATTCCACCTCTTTTGCGAGCTGACCTGCCCTGTTGTGAAGAGTCTCTCCTTTTTTGTACCGGCTTGACCTGTATTCAAAAAAACCGCCCAGCCAGGGACGCGATTCCATGAGAATGACCCGAAGGCCTTTCTGAGCTGCAGAAAGAGCTGCCATCATTCCGGCAGGGCCGCCACCGATGACACAAACATCTGTATTCAAAAAAATCTCGTCGAATTTACCGGGCATTTCATAATCAGGACTGATTTTACCGAGTCCTGCAGCCTTTCTGATCTGCTTCATAGCTATCGGCCAGATTTTAGCAGGCTTGTGCATAACATCATAATAAAATCCTGCCGGCATCAACCAGTCCAGTTTATCCAGAAAAGACATCCAATCATTTTCTGCAGAGCCTTTGACGTTCTGTTCTTTAATGACCATACCGTCTTCAAGCAGCTTGTTTTCACACCGGACATTGGGGATACCATCCACTTCCATAAGGGTATTGCTGCATTCGCCGTCAAGACTATAAATTCCTCTGGGCCTGTGATATTTAAGACTTCTGGCGAATATCCGGACCCCGTTTGCATATAAAGCCGTTGCAACTGTATCGCCCTTTACTCCATAATATTTTTTCCCTTTATATATAAAGGCTATTTTTTGCGTCGTATCTACTTTCAATGTAGGCAGATGATTAAACCTGTTCATCATTTTTGCCCTCCAGGTTCTTGCTTTTCAAGGTTGGTGGTCGTATCCCGGTAAATAGAAAACCATGACCCGCAGCCATCTTTGTGAAACCACCACTCCTGCTGGACCCCTGCGACACATTTATTCATGTGTACATAATCGCACCAGGCTTCCGGGGTCAGATCTTTCTCATCAGGTCTTGGGCCCTTTTCCTCTCCGCCAAATTTGAATTCATATCCATTTCTTTTCCCGCAAATTGGACATGTAATTGTTAATGCCATTTTCTTTTCTCCTTATGCCTAATTGCCGGCTAATTATCTGGGCTGTAATTTACAAGTGCTGCCGTCTCACCCATGAGCTTGTGCTCTTGATATCTTTTCAGCGCAAAGGGTTTCAACATGTCAGGACAATTGTTTGTCGCCATGTATTCGGCCATGTATTTACCCACGGCAGAGCAGGATTTGAATCCAAAATAGCCCCAGCCACAATCCATGAAAAATCCTTCAACATGGTTGTTGCCTTCCATTATGGGTGCCATATCAGGCGTCATATCGGCAAGTCCACCCCAGATTCTCATGAAACGAAGTCCCCTAAAGCAGGGCAGAAATTCAGAAAGCGCTTCAGCCTGATGCTTGATGTAATGAGCTGTATTCAAGGTGGTATAATTCGGCCAGGGATCCATATGGGCACCCGTGGCGATTTCACCTTTCAAGGTTTGATTGGCATAACAATGATATGCGCCCGAGGAAACCACATGATCCAGAACCGGCTTCAGGGGCTGGGTGACCATGGCCTGAATTGTCAGAACACTTATGGGAAGTTTGATCCCCAGCATTCCGTGAATCAAGGCAGCAGAATAACCGCCTGCTGAAATCAATACCTGTTTGGTATTGATGACCCCACGGCTGGTGGTTACGGACGTCACCTTACCGTTTTGCGTACCGATTCCCAATGCTTCCGTATGCTGGTGAATCTCAACACCTCTTCTAGTAGAACCCTTTGCAAGTCCCCATACCACGGCATCATGACGAATAACACCACCTGGCGGATGGAACATGGCGCCATGAATGGGAAATGTAATATCCTCGGAGATATTCAAGGCTGGAACCAGCTCTTTTGCTTCTTTTGCATCAATGAGATGACTTTCCACCCCATGAAACTGAGCTGTGGCAATTGTCATGCGGGCCGCCTTCATGGCAGCTTCAGAGTGCATGAGGTTGAGGTTCCCGCAATTGTTAAACATTAAATTGTAATCCAGGTCCTTTGTCAGAACCGGCCAGAGATCAAGGGCTTCCTTATAAAGGGGAACATTATACTGTGTGCGCTGATTAGCGCGAACAATAGCAGTATTCCTTCCAGCACCGCCAAATCCGATATAGTTCTTCTCTATAATCGCGATATCTGTGATGCCATGTTCCTTTGCAAGAAAATAAGCCGTTGCAAGACTGTGAAGCCCGCCTCCAATGATAACCACGTCATAACTTGATTTAAGCTTGGTCTTTTTTCCCCACATGGGTTTGCTTTTCAAAAACATTGGCCTTCTCTTAAAATTATGGATTGTTGTTAAATTACACCTTATCCGATTTTATCTTTATGCCATGAAATAAATCATGTCAAGTATTTATTTTCGAAATGATACTTTTTCTTTCATAGACACTTGACAAAGCCATTCCCTTTTTATAAAAACTAATAATATTAGGACCTCAAATGAAATAAATTGAGCAGAAATAGCGCAGGATTTTGGTTCATCTACAAGGCGCATCAAATGTTTAATACTATACGTATTAGGCCTTTGGTGCAACACAGTAGATGGAGCAAAAGACAAGCAATTTCGTTCAAGTTATAAAATTTGCGGTCCTTAGACCACTAT
>CAYWGN010000150.1:0-12837 GCA_964457495.1 uncultured Desulfobacula sp. | reverse complement strand
TCAACCATAATAAGCCCATCCATACCTCTACAAAAATTTAAACCAGAAGAAAAAGTGCTGATTGTATGGCAAACAAGGAATCCTATAAATTTTCTAAAGGGTCTTAATTTAAAAGAATCTTCAGGGGTTGTGCAAAAGGATATCCCATTCAGGTATTCTAAAAAGTTTACATATGATATCTCTTTTCAGGTTTATACATATGATGGTTTATAAAATGCAACAAAGGTATCAATGACTATAAAATTGCCACTACCCCTGTCTGTTTTTATAATCGCAAAAGATGAAGAAGCTCGTATCTTATCAGCTATTAACTCTGTGATTCAATTTGTTGATGAGGTGATTGTTGTTGAATTTGGAAGCAGTGACAGAACTGTTGAAATTGCAAAAGCAGCAGGAGCCAGTGTCGTTCACAACAAGTGGGCAGGATATGGTCAGCAGAAAATTTTTGGTGAATCTTTGTGCAGAAACAAATGGATTTTAAATATCGATGCTGATGAAGAAGTTACCGAAGAGCTTGCAATAGAAATTCAAATGATGTTTGAGACAGGTCATGTTGAAACAAAGTGTGGCTATAGGATTAAGATTGCCAATACCTTCTGGTTTGAAGAAAAACCCAAAAAACTTGCATATTGTTCAAACCAAACAAGGCTTTATAACAAAGAAACAGCAGGATTCAGAAACAGCAGTGTCCATGATTGTGTGATAATAGATGGCGTAAAAGATAAAACCATTGCGGAAAGAAAATTTGTCGGACAACTCAAACACAAGATTTCCCACAGGTCTTTTTCGTCAATTTTTCAATGGACTGAAAAAATTAATAAGTATTCTTCAATGCAGGCTGAGGATGCAGTCAAAAACGGTAAAAAAACGCCTGTAATTAAAGTCGCATTTGGAATGGTTTTTTCATTTTTTCAAGCATATTTTTTCCAGAGATTTTTTATTTATGGTTTGTATGGGATAGTTTTCAGCAGCATATATGCATATGCACGAATGATGAAATACAGTAAAATTCTTGAATTGAATGATAGAAAAAAGAGTGATTTATTGTATTGAAAAGGTAGCACTTATGGCAGGTGTTATCTGTAATTTTTTTTTGGATGATACTAATTGAAGACTTATAAAATAACCGCAATTTTAGATGGCAGGCCAGGGCACGAAAAACAGACACAAGGAATAATAAACGCTCTTGAGAAGTATGTTCCTGTTGAAATCACATATTTAAAAATAAAGGTTTCTCTCTTTTCAGATATTATTAATTGGTTAAAGACATTTGCCGGGTTTTGTTGGAAGAGCGGCAAAACCGATGATGTCGATTTTGTTATTGGTACAGGTACCCATACCCATCCCCATGTTATAAAAATCGGCAATGCTGGTGGAGCTAAAAAGATTATTTGTATGTCCCCGGCTTCTTTTTTGATAAAGATGTTTGATCTTTGTTTTGTCCCAAATCATGATAGATTTAAACTTAGTAAAAATATTTTTTTAACTATAGGACCTCCCAATATTTCAGAAAATAAAAATATTCGTAAAAATGACAAAGGGCTGGTTCTTATCGGGGGGCGTGATGATAAAAGTCATGTGTGGGATTCGGATAAAATCCTTGGATATATTGAGAAAATAGTATCGTCAGAGTCCGAAAACATAAACTGGACTATTTCATCATCACCCAGAACGCCGGTAGAGATGGAAAATAAAATAAGCCGGTTCACTGCAGGCATGGATAAAGTTTCTTTTTTTTGTTTTTCCGATACAAAAAAAGGATGGGTGGAAAAGCAATATGATGCATCCTCTATAGTATGGGTTACGGCAGACAGTATGTCCATGATTTACGAAGCATTAACAGCCGGTTGCACGACATATATTATCCCCATGGAGTGGAAACAAAAGGGGAATAAGTTTTCTTTTAGCGAACAAGACCTCTATAAGAATAAACTTGCAATTTCCTATAATAAGTGGATCCAAAACAGAGGATATAACGAATGCGGCAAAAGCATAAACGAGTCAGATAAATGTGCAAGGGAGATTTTGAGACGATGGTGTCCCGAAAGCTTACAATAGTTCAGCTTTTGCCTGAAATGGACAATGGTGGGGTGGAGATGGTAACCCTTGATTTCGGATCTTTCCTGGCCGCAAAAGGACACAGGTCCATTGTTATTTCAAAGGGGGGACGTCTTGTTCCCGAGCTTATCAAAAATGGAAGTGAGCATATTCCCTGTGACTATATCGGGGAGAAAAGCCCAAGATGCTTAAAATATATCCCATGGTTTAGAAAATTTATGCTGAAAGAAAAAGTTGATGTTCTTCATTTAAGATCTCGCCTTCCTGCATGGATTGGATATCTTGCATGGAAAAGTATTCCCGTGAATAAAAGGCCGCTGTTGATTGCAACCTTTCACGGCTTTTATTCAATTAATGCATATAGTGCGATTATGACAAAAGCCCAGAAGGTAATAGCCATTTCCAATGTCATTGCAGATCATATTAAAAAAGAATATCACACTCCGGAAAACCGCATTAAAATCATATATGAAGGAATAGATGAAAATAAATTTGATTCTGATGCAATTGACAACAAAAGGCTTGATGCCATTCAAAATAAATGGGGTCTTGATAAGTCAGGTCCTTTGGTGATTCTTTTGCCGGCACGTATCACAAGGCTTAAAGGCCATGATATTTTTGTAGAGAGTCTCAGCTTGATAAGATCATTAAACTGGGTTGCAGTTTGTGCCGGCAGCAGTGATTTGAAATCTTCATATTTAGACGATCTTAAGGCAATGGTTTTAAAAAAAGGACTGAAAAATCGTATATTATTCCCCGGCAATTGTGAAGATATGCCAGCTGCAATAAAATTGTCCGATATTGTTGTATCATCTTCTTGTGAACCGGAATCTTTTGGGCGGGTTTCAGTTGAAGCCCAATCAATGAACAAACCTGTTATTGCCACAGCCCACGGTGGTTCAGTTGAAACAATAAGCCATAACAAGACCGGGATTCTTGTTAAGCCTGGGAGTGCAGAAGATATGTCATATGCAATCAAGAAAGTTATTGAGAACAAAGAATTATACGCGGCTTTAAGTTCACAAGGCAGATTTCGGGTAATGGCGATGTTCACAAAAAAAGTAATGTGCGAGAAGACTCTGGCGTTATATCTGGATAATCTCAAACAGGTAGCTTGACGGTTCAGCTTATTTCTTAGTTTATATTTCTTGCAAAAACCCGAAGGTTTGGTTTGAACATTGGATGGAAAAATAATATTTTAAGTTGGTATTCATCAAAAAGATTTTTTATCAATTTTTTGTTAAAAAAACCGATATGTTCCGGAGGCTGAACTTCCTTCCACTCAATGAAATTTTTGGGGACTCTAAAATGTCCGGCATCTGGTGTGGTTAAATATAACATACCGTCTTTTTTTAGTAATTTTTTGATGGATTCCATAAAACTGTGGACATCTGTTAAATGCTCTATTACCTCACAGCATAAAATCAAGTCAAACCTATAACCTTGTTCGGCAAGTTCTGTCGAAGTCATATTGTAATAATTATTATCAGGAAATAACCCTTTGGCATGATTTATTGCATCCGGGCTTAAATCAATCCCTGTTGCATTTAGGCCATAGCTTTTTGCAGCTTCAACACCAAAACCGATATTGCATCCAATATCAAGAAAGTCTTTACCTTTCATAAATTTTGTTAAAAGCCAAAGCTTTCTTTTAAAACGCTTTATTTTCCAATTAACATTTTTTAGATTTCTCTCATTCCCATCATAAATATTATACACCTTTTTCATTTGTTCTTCAGTGGGGTATGGGGTCATATAATAAAAACCACACGATTTGCATTTGACAATTGTACAATTTTTTTTTGTCCCGATTACATCATATTGTTTTTTTTTACAATAATAGCAATACATGGAAATTAAATTATCCTTTGTAAATTGTTAATGGGAAGTTAGATTCTTCGTCGAAACGCAAACAATGATAAGCGATGCCAATGCAAGATACCATCCGGTATAGATACTGAACCCTGCGAAGGATATAACAAAATACAATATAGGCCAACTTATAAAACCAATATGGTGTGATGTGATATTCTTAAATGTTGATTGTAATACAACAATGGACAGCCATAATGAACATATAAATCCGGTTATACCCGTGCATGATAAGATTTGAAGCATGTTATTATGGGCATGATAAATATTTTCTTTAAGATGCCATTGTATGCCGTTAGGGTCAATATATGGTTTTATATCTGATTTTTGTATGAGCTCTGTAATGGCACTCATATATGATGATATGCCTGCACCAAACAAAGGATTGTCATAAAACAATAAAAATGAAGTTTTCCATATAAAAATTCTTTCATAGACAGAAGCGAGGTTTCTGAAATTATTTGTCGTATAAAGGTAATAAGAAATGCCTGTAAGAGAAGCTATGCCACAGAGAATCAACAAATAGTTTTTTTTTTTCAACATGAAATAAAATAGCACAAACAAAATACTGCTCAACAGGGCCAAGTGGAGTGTCCGAATATGAAATAGTGTCAAGAAACACAAACCTGTAATAGCCGCAATGGAAATTAATGCCCTTACTTTGTTTTTTTGCGTCGTATCAAAAAGAGCCCATGTAAGAAAAAAAAGTGTATAGAAAGCTAACATGGTTGGATAACGAACCCCTTCTTTTTCTTTCTCAAGATACCTTGTAAGAGGTTTCCCCATGAAATCAAATCCAAATATATGGACAAATGCAATATTCAGTAGTGCATAAACAAACCCTGCAACAATTCCGTAAAAAAGATATCTAAAAACAGGAAATCTTTGAGATGTTTCTACCATTGCTGCTATGAAAAGCAGGTGTCTTATGATCACAACGTCATGGAGATAACCTTTGTCACCGCCTCCATTTAAAAGAACACTGATTAGAATTGAAATGTATACTGCTATCAGTGGTTTAATGAATGGCTGCTCAAGTAGAGTTTTCAGAGAATTGTTTTTGAATTTGATTTGTGCTGCAATCCATATGAGTGAGGTTAATGCTATTATTGTTTCAAAAGCACTTGGCCCCAACATAATTCCAAAGGGGAGAAGAGCCCCTATGATTGCAACATATTTGTCAAATTTTTCCTGTGTTATTTTATGCCCAGCCATACCCATTTTTTACGATTCCTTTCTTGATATGATACTATAGGACCTTGTTTTCCATCTGTTGTGAACCCAGAAATATTGATCCGGATATTTTCGTACCATTGATTCAATGGCAGATGTATAGTTCTGCGTGTTATTCTCAATATCCTTGATCATGTCTCCTGTGGATTGTAAAGGGATATCAGGTAAAAATTCCACCACATAGGTGTTATCTGTTTTAGCAATATACATAGGCACAACCAGTGCTTTTGTCCTCATGGCAAGAATTGCCATCCCTTTGTTGGTACAAGCAGGTCTGCCAAAAAAATCAACAAAAACTCCATTGTACCAATCAGCGTTTTGGTCAAGCAAAGTCCCCACAACATCTTTGCTCCTTAAAATAGCATCAATTTTTTTGGAAGCTCCTCTTAAAGGAATCATGGTTGCACCAAACCGTTGTCTTTCTTCAAGCATTAGCCTTTCCAAGGGTTGAAAATCAAATTTTCTATACGCACCATACATTTTATAATCAGGATCATTACCAAACGCACCCACTAAAAGTTCAAAATTCCCCATGTGGCCTGTCAAAAGAAGAACACCTCTGCCTTTTTGAAGGGCATTTTTTAAATTTTCATATCCTTTAATTGTATAATGTTTTAACAATTCTTCCTGATCCATTCTAAAAGCCCATGCAATATCAAAAATCATATGGACTGTATTTTGGAACACTTGTTTGCCGAGATTGAAAACTTGCTCAGGAGAAAATTCTGATTTGTATGCGTTGGAAATATTTTTCAGAGCAATATCTTTATGACGTTTGTCAGTTTTAAACCATACGAGCCCTATAATATTGGAACAAAATTTTGCAGCCGACCGGGGAAGGAACCCCAATAAAATAATAAAAAGTTTAAGTAATTTATAAATTATTTCATTGCTCATTATTCATTCAGCCTTGATTTCTATGCATTTTTTTTACCAAATAAAATATCAGCTTTCTTATACCTGTAATGGTCACCGAATTCAAGAAGGCATCAAATATCCCTTCTTTTAAATCCGCTCGTATTATGAAATATCCCGGCTAAAGCTAAATTTTGGCAATTTACTTTGAATGTAGTAGTTATTTTTAATAAAGGTATAGTTTTTTCAGTGAAAAACTTTTTTCAAGGCCCCCCATTGGGTATGACAGGTGATATGAAGTATTTTATACTGAGATTGCATTCTTAAATTAAGGGAATGAAAGTTTTTCTTCAATCCTTTTGATATCGCAAGGCAGATCAATTTCCAGAGAATCGTATTGGGTGATAACCACCTTGATCCTATAGCCGAATTCCAGCACTCTTAATTGTTCGAGTTTTTCAATATGCTCACAGATTCCTGTGGGAAGTGCAACCAAAGTGTCCAGAAAACTTTTTTTATAGGCATAAAATCCAAGATGTTTGTAAAAATCCGCCTTTGTCTCAGGGTCCCTTGGATAGGGGATCTGGGCCCTTGAAAAATACAGGGCAAATCCATTATTATCAAAAGTTACTTTTACATCTTTGGGGTCTGTGATTTCCCGTTCATCTTTTATCTTGAATGCAAGGGTGGACATGACAAGGTCAGGATCATGGGCAAAGGGTGAAATCATTTCATCAATGGTCAAGGGATTAAACACGGGCTGGTCTCCCTGAATATTGACAACAATGTCATCTGGCCCAAGATTTAATATATCAGCCGTCTGAGCCACCCTGTCAGTTCCGGAACGGCATTCCTCGGATGTCATCACGGCGATACCGCCAAACCCTTCAACTGCCTTGAATATCCGTTCATCATCCGTTGCCACGATTGTTTTTGAAACAGCCAAAGATTTTTGAGTCTGTTCATACACCCTTTGTATCATGGGCTTTCCGGCAACAAGGGCAAGAGGTTTACCTTCAAACCTGCTTGAGCCGTATCTGGATGGTATTACAGCAATTGTCATGGGTTTCTCATTTACATTTTAAGAAACAAGGATTTGGTTTTTTCCCTTGTCATGATTGTTTTCCAGTCTTTGCCCAGGCAGTTTTCCCATAAGGGATCAAGGCCGAGAGCCACGGTGATCATTTTTTCGATCTGTTCTTCTTCAATATTTTTAACAAGACCCCGGGGCAGTTCAACCTGGCATTTTTCCATCATGGTTCGAAATTCCTTGACCCCTTCAGGATAGAATTCATCCAGGTAATCAAACACGATGCAGCAACCGATCCCGTGATGGGTTCCAAGGACATAGGAAAGCCCGTAGGATAGGGCGTGACAGGCTCCGACCTGGGAATAGGCAATGCTCATGCCGCCGAAAAATGAGGCCATCATGAGCTTGTCGTCTTTATCTGGATGGTCGTCTATAAACACCTGCCGGCAAAGATCAAGAGCCTTTTCTCCATAGGATTTGGAGAATTCATTCAGATATGTGCCTTCAAGGGATTCAATGCAATGGATATAGCAGTCCATGCCCGTATAAAAGTGCTGATCATTTGGCACATTTTTTATCAGTTCTGGATCAAGAACCACCTGGTCAAACACGGTATAGTCGGAGTTAAGGCCCAGTTTTTTTTCAGGGCCGGTCAAAACGGCTGTCTTTGAAACTTCAGCACCTGTTCCTGAAAGGGTGGGAACGGCCATGTGGCAGACAGCAGGATTCTTAATCAGGTCCCATCCCTGGTAAAGGGTGGAAGACCCCTCATTGGTCAGCATAAGGGATATGGATTTGGCAAGGTCCATGCTACTGCCGCCGCCTATGCCGATGACGGCACAGGGAAGACTTGACCTGTATGCTTTTACTTTAAGGGTCAGTTCATCCACATATATAGTCTTTGGTTCATCATCCACGTTAACCCATAAGAGCATATCTTTGTCATGTAGGGGTATCCTTTTTTCCAAAGGTTTTCCCTTGAACACGTCATCTGTTACAAACACAACCCAAGCTTCATCCTCTTTACGTTGTTTTTCTATAATTTCATCAAGTTGTGAAAAACAATCCCTTCCAAATATGACACTTGGAACCAGCTTAAAGTTTCTAAACATGTTTATCCTTTAAATGATTTTATTATGGCCTGAATTCTATTCTCAATATCTTGTTTTGTCCATGATAGCATTATCTGCATGGAAATGGTTCGTTTCATGATGTTGTCAGATTCTTTAAGCACAATATTTTTATAATCCAACAGATTGTCTGCAAGCTCGACAGCAAGTTTAGCAGACCGTTTCATCTCTTTTAAGTGGTGCCATTTTTTATAATAATGCCAATTGTTGTCATACCAGTAAGGACACCCCACTTTGTTGTCAGCAAGATTTTTAGCTATCTGCCTGGCCCGTTCTTGTGTGGGCAGAAAAAAGCTTAAAAAGGTTGCTGAATCACCCTTTGCATCGGGGATATATCTGAAACTGACCCCAGGCAGGTCTGCTATGGCATCTTTAATGGCAAGCTTGTTTCTCCTCTGGGTAGAAAGGATCTGATCCAGTTTGTTCAACTGGGCAAGTCCTACTGCTGCGTTCAGTTCACTGATCCTGTAATTGGTTCCAATAATGGGATGATCATCTGCTCCCCGGTCAGGGCCGCCTAAATGGTCATGTCCGTGGTCGGCAAACTGGTCAGCTTTTTCGTAAACGGTTTTATCGTCTGTAATAATGCCTCCGCCTTCTCCGCAGGTAACAGTTTTTACCGCGTCAAAGGAAAAACATCCGGAAAGCCCAAAGGTTCCAAGGGCTTTGCCATGATAGGTTGCCCCTATAGACTGGCAGGCATCTTCAAGAAGAATCAATCCTTTTTTATCACAAACTATTTTAATCTCATCAATTCTAGCCATGGCACCGCACATGTGTACCGGTACTACAGCACGGGTTTTCGAGGTTATCACATCTTCAAGTTTGTCAGGATTAAGACACAGGGTCTCATCAATTTCTGAGAAAACAGGAATGGCACCGACATTGATGATGGCTTCAAAGGTGGCAACAAAGGTAAAGCCAGGAATAATGACTTCATCCCCTGCACCGATACCGCAGGCGGTAAGGGCCGTGCAAAGGGCTGCAGTGCCACTGGAACACAGGTGGCTGTAAGTGGAGCCTGTAATTTCACAAAGTTTTTTTTCAAACTCAAGGGCCTTGAAATGTCCGTTTCTGACCCCTTCAAATCCATACCTGAAAAGAACACCTGTTTCAAGAACATCGGCCACTTGTTTTTTTTCTTCATCACCAAATATTTCAAAACCAGGCATGGTTCCATCCTCCCATAATACGTTGATAGGTTAATCTTTTTATGTCAGGCATTAAGTATCATAATAAACAACCCATTTTCAAGGTCTGCCCAAATAAATAGCATGACAATCGCATGTAAATGAAAAAAGTATCTGAAAAATAATGAACAAGCCAGGATTGCATAGGAAGCAGCATCGGCAGAATCAATCATTTTTTACTGATAGCCAATATCCCTCCGGCGAAAAAGAGGATTGCAGCCGTTATTTTGTTCTGGATGTTCGTCAACTGGCGTTGCCGAATCCATAGAAACGCTTTGGCTCCAAACAGGGCATAGACAACAGCGCTGCTGCCTTGAATAATAAAAAAACTTACAGCCAGGATGACAAAATGACTCGTATAGTGAACCGGGGTGATAAATTGTGGGAACAGGACGGTAAAGACAAGAACAGATTTGGGGTTGGACATGCCAGTGGCCCATCCTAAAGAAAATTGTTTGAGCATGGATACGCTTGAAGCTGTATCCGTGACATCTTCATCATTTATTGAGTGACACCAGTTTTTAATACCAAGAATAATGAGATATATTACACCGGCCCATTTGATAGTATTGAAGACCAACATGGAATTCTGAACAATCACACCCAGCCCTCCGTATACGACAATCATCTGGATTATATAAGCCACAGATCCGCCGAAAATCCCTGGTATCGTTCGGAAAAATCCGATTCTCACACTTGATGACATGGAAAACATTGTCATGGGACCTGGGGTATATGCGGCCGGGTTTGTAATCATCAAGGATTCTATTTGAATATTTGAAAAGTTATGAGTTATAAGTATTCTACAGGATGGATTGATCGAACCTATTATCCTTCATAGAATCCATTGCAGAGATCATTGAAATCATTGATGTGGAAATGGGCAAAGATCCCTGGTACTTGACGGTAGGCAAAACACCCCTTGAAAGGGTACATCAATTGCTGTCAAAGTTAGATTCCATAAGGCGTAGCAAGGAACGGGGGTCTGTTGTTTTAGATGCTGAAAAGGACCTGTCCCATAAATTTATGGGACAGGTAGAGTTTATTTTCAAAAACCTGCCTAAGCCATTGAAATGGCAGTATTTTCTGATGCATGATCTGATTTTACTAACCGACATTCCCTCAAAAGTTCAAAAAGCCTCTGTAAAACACAGCCTGAACAAGGCGCAAACAAAAGCGCTGGCAAGACTTGAACAGGTATCTGACAAGTTTTTTCAAGATGTCACCCAAAAAGATTCCATCAAGTTAAAAGATCAGAACAATCATCTTTTGCCAAAGCTTGAGCTAAATGAATTCAGCGCAAGAGAAATCCAGGCATTTGCAGAAGATATAGAAAAAACAAATATAAAGAATCAACAAAAAACAGACCAGGAACGCTTTAAGGCTTTAAACTGGGGATTGCGGGCATGGGATATGGCATTTCTCAATGCAGACTTCAGGGATTTCCAGGGGATTCCGGCCGTCTATGAAAACCCGGATAACGCCATCTTGATGTTTACCTATGCAAAATTGCTTGAAACCTGCGGAAGGATGTCTTGTGACAGCGGTTGTGGATCATATAGTTGAACGTCTGGTTGCAAAAGATTATTCTTTCCAGCCACAAGATATAGAGTCATATTTTGATTAAAAAATTGGAAAAATGCTTCTGCTATTCTGCAATTACTTAAAGGTATTGAACATGTTGTGCCCGTGCCCGGCTGGGTGCATATTTCAACTCTTTAATAATTTTTCATACTTTTCTTGACTAAAAGCATCTTCCTATCTATCTACTCCTTTTTGTTTCATTTAGGGTAGAATATCTTACATTTTATATTTCGATTTGTTTATAGGAATAATTTAATGTTATTTCAGTAAGTTAAAAAACCTATTCAACTGAACCTGTGCCAACTTTTTACATGGGCATCAATATTGTTCAAATAACCTTTAACAACTTTTTCAGGATCTATGTAAAGAAATTTAGAATATACCTTTAAAAAATTTTTTAAATAGATATTTGAAGGAATTTTATCTAACTCATCTTTTTCAATTGCTTCCAAAATAGCAACCTGTATCCTTGCAACTTCAAAGATATCTTCTAATTGTACCCCTAAAACAGTTCTCAACTTTTTAAGGTCTGCTCCTGAAATCTTATCTTTGATTAGTATTTGAGCTGTAAGCTCCTGAGCTTCCTTTGTCTGTATTTTCTGTTTTATTCTTTCAAAAAAAACATCTCCATATATTTTTTTTCGTGTATTAAAAATAGGTATGGGCCCTTGCTTTTCATCCTTTTCCAACACAGAACCATCAATTTCACCTAGCTCGACCAGCTTTTTGTTATATATAGCCCTTGAGTTCTTATCTATCAATGTCGAAAAAGCTTCTTTTATCTTTTCTATAATTTTTGCCCTCTCACCATCCGAGAACAGATCATAAGTTACTAAAGACTCTTCATGATACAATGATAACGCATTCTTATAACCATGTCTGATATCCAAGCTGGTAGCAGCAGCAGGGACATCCAACAGTTCATAATAATTTAAGGAGTCAAATTTTTTCATTATAATCTCGTAGATGAGGTAAGTCAGAACCCTCGTCAGTTAATCGTTTAACAATAAGTTTTAAATCTGTTACAGCAGGAGTATATGGATATTTCTGAACAAAGATTTTTTTAGAACATATAGATTGATAAACTCTGTCATCATAGGAAACATTTCCTAAAAATTGAAATTTTGAATAAAAATGTCTATTACACACTTTTTCAATATTACTACCTAAAGCAGGATTTACTTGTTTATGTAAACAGTTTAACACAAACCTAAACTTGAATTTTTCCAGTTCCATTTGCAATAATCGCCCCCTGTCAGGGTTTTGGGAATGAACAAGGTACAAAATATCATCTAATTTTACGACCCCACTTTCTGATTTCTGGTTTAACTCTTTAACAATATCATTAAATGGTTTTTGGGTAAGGATAGATTTCAATTTTCTATAATATACGGTTTTTATAAATCGGAGAGTGTTTTCTATGGAGGTTGGTTCTGGTGTAAAAACGAAAAAGCCCTCATTCGAAACCAGAAAAAAGTCTATGGTATTGATATGAGTTCCAGCCCCAAGATCCAAAAAAACATAATCAAAAGGAAGGTTTTTTATCGCTCTTATAATTTTTAGTTTTTGGGCGTGTAGTAGATTAGCACTTGCATATGAAGAATTTAGGGAACAGATAACAAAGAGACCGTCAATACAAGTTTCCAGTGCGGAATCTTCAAGCCTATTAACAGTTTTATTTAAAAAGCTACTTAGACCAATTTTTGGTTCTCGAAGCCCTAAAAAAGTATGAAGATTTGAACTACCTAGATCAAGGTCAATTAGAACTACCTTCTTACCTTGTATAGCTAATAAAGCGCCAAGATTAACTGAGATAAAGCTCTTTCCAACACCTCCTTTTCCACCACCAATAGAATATATTTGAGCCATATATCTCCCCCCCCCC